>DATDLP010000197.1:0-2552 GCA_036519255.1 Croceibacterium sp. | reverse complement strand
CGCCGCACTGGCGGCGCCCGGTTTCGCGCAGGACGCCGCGCCGGCCGCCGAGGCCGCGCCTGCCGGGCAGACGGGAGTGCCCGCCTGGGACATCGCCAGCAGCGAGTTGCCGGCCGATCCCGCGGTGAGGTTCGGGCGGCTGGCCAACGGCATGCGCTACGCGATCCGGCATCACGACAAGCCCGAGGGCGGCGCCTCGGTGCGGTTCGCGGTGGATGTCGGGGCGCGCGAGGAGGGCGACGACGAGGTCGGGGCGGCGCACTTCGTCGAGCACATGGCGTTCAACGGGTCGACCAACATCCCCGAAGGCGAGCTGGTGGCGCGGCTCGAGCGGCTCGGGCTGGCGTTCGGGGCGGACACCAACGCCACGACCAGCCTCGAGTACACCAGCTACATGCTCGAGCTGCCGCACGCCGATGCGCCGACCGTCGACGCGGCGCTCGCGATCATGCGCGAGGTGGCGTCCGAGCTGACGATCGCGCCCGAGGCGGTCGAGCGCGAGCGCGGGATCATCCTGTCCGAATACCAGGTGCGCAACGCGCCGCAGCGGCGGCGCATCGGGCACTACCTGTCGGCCGCGCTGCCCGACAGCCACGTCGGCGCGCGGGTGACCGCGCCGCCCGCGGCGATCAACGGCATAACCGCCGACGAGCTGCGCGCGTTCTACCGCGGATACTATCGCCCCGAGCGCGCGACGCTGGCGGTGGTCGGCGACTTCGACGTGGCCGAGGTGGAGGCGAAGATCCGCGCGGCGTTCGGCGACTGGCAGGCGACCGGCGCGGCGCGCGAATCGTACGCGCCGCCGGTACAGCCGCAAGCCACCCCGCGCATCGCGAGCTTCGTCGATCCGTCGATTCCCGAAGTGGTCGAGCTGCAGTACGTCTCGCCTTACCAGCCGCCGCTCAACACGATCGCCGGCGAGCGCCGCGCGCTGCTCGAGATCGTCGCCACGCTGGCGCTCAACAACCGGCTCGCGGCGCTGACGCGCCCGGCGGATTCGCCGATCCTGCAGGGGCAGGCCTCGATCCAGGAGCTGTTCCGCAGCGCCGAGGCCGCCGGGATGCTGGTGGTGGCCAAGGACGGCCAGTGGCGCGGCGCGCTGGCGATCGCCGAGCAGGAGCTGCGGCGCGCGCGCGAGCACGGCTTCACCGCGGCCGAGATCGGCGAGGCCAAGACCAACCTCGATGCCTTCTTGCGCAACGCCGCGGCCCAGGCGCCGGGGCGGCAAAGCGGGGCGCTGGCCGACGAGCTGACCGGCGCGTCGCTGCGGAACGAAGTGCCGGACTCGCCCGAGGCCGAGCTGGCGCTCTATCGCAGCCTGGCGGATTCGATCTCGCCCGAATCGGTGACCGAGGCATTCCGCGCCGCCTGGCCGGGCACGCCGACGCTGGTGCACCTTTCGACCAAGAGCGCGATCGACGGCGGCGAAGCGGCGATCGGCGCGGCGCTGGCGGCGAGCGGGCAAGTGGCGGTGGCGGCCCCGGCCGAAGCCGCGGACAAGGCGTTCGCCTACGACGACTTCGGCGCGCCCGGCGCGGTGGTGACCGACGCCACGGTGGCCGATCTCGGGATCAGGACGGTGGCGTTCGCCAACGGCACGCGGCTCAACCTCAAGCGAACCGATTTCGAGCCGGGCTCGGTCTCGTTCCTGATGCTGGTGGGTGACGGGCTGCGCGCGTTTCCGCGCGACAAGGCGGGATTGCCGCTGATGCTGCAGGTCGCGCTGCCCGAGGACGGGCTCGACGCGCACGATCCCGACGAGCTGCGCCGGCTGCTCGCCGGGCGGCGGGTCTCGCTCGGGCTCGGCGCGGGGGAAGACGGCCTCGTCGCCTCGGGCGCGACGACCCCGGCCGACCTCGAGCTGCAGCTCAAGCTGCTCGCCGCGCGGCTGACCGCGACCGCCTATCGCCCGGCGACACAGACGCAATGGGCCGGCATCGCGCCAGTGCTGGCGAACAACATCGCCGCCAGTCCGCTGAACCTGCTGCAGATCGCGCTCGACTACGAGATCGGCGGGGACGACGGGCGGCTCGGGCTCGAGGACCCGGCCGCGCTGTCCGCGCTGACGCTGCAGGACCTCGAGGCGGCGATCGAGCCGCAGCTGGCCGCGGGCGCGGTCGAGGTGGCGCTGGTGGGCGACTTCGACGAGGCGGCGGCGATCGCCGCGTTCGCCAGGACGCTCGGCGCGCTGCCGCCGCGGCCGGCGCGGGGCGCGTGGGGCGGCACGCCGTTCGCCTTCACGCAGGACCTGGCGCCGCGCACGATCCGGCACCGCGGCGCGGCCGACCAGGGCGCGGTGGCGCTGAGCTGGCCGACGACCGACGGGCGCGACTTGCGCTCGACGCTGACCCGCGACCTGCTGGCGGCGGTGATCCGCGTGCGGCTGATCGAGAAGCTGCGCGAGGAGCTCGGCGCGACCTACTCGCCGAACGCCGGGTCGGACGCCCCCGTGGCGCCCGACGGCTTCGGCAACCTGACCGTGCTGGCCCCGGCCGCGCCGGACAAGGCCGCGCTGGTGATCGCGACCGTGCGCGAGATCGCCGCCGAGCTGC
>DATDLP010000196.1:0-11793 GCA_036519255.1 Croceibacterium sp. | reverse complement strand
ACGGACACGATCGCGCTCACCAGCGACGACACGGAAGACGTCGTCACGATCGGCAACGTCGAGGGCGAGCCGACCGGCTACACGCTCGACCAAGGTGAGGCCCAGCGCCTGTTCGCCGACGAATCGATCACGATCACCGGGCGGGACGAGATCCTCATCGGCGACTTGGCGATGAGCTTCGGCCCGGTCGGCCAGAACGGCGCCGCGGCGAACATCGGTTCCGGCGGGACGCTCGAAATCTCGACCGCCGACGAGGTCACCGTGCTCGGCGACGTCGCGCTCGCGACAAGCAGCGCCGACGACACGTTCCTGATCGATCCCACCCTGATCGCGATCTACAGCGGCACGGGCTCGATCAGGCTGCGCAACGGCAGCGGCAGCCCGCTTGGCCGAATCGAGCTGGTCGGCGACAGCGTGCAGGTGGGGACGCTCGAGACGCTCCAGCGGATCGACAATCTGACCGGTCTCGCAGCCATCAGCGATCTGCTCGACCAGCCTGGCGGCACCGGCGACATCCTGGCGGCGGGCACGATCGCCATCTCGGTGATCGATTCGCTCTACATCCAGAACAGCGGCGAGACCGACGCGTTCGCCGCGCGGCGCGGGTTCGCCGCCGGGCAGATCGATATCGACACCGAATCCACCAGCACGCAGCTCGCGATCAACGGACTGGTTGTGCGCAACGGGCAGCCTGTAACCGGGCTCGACGCGATCCCGCTGGTGTCGATCAACGGCGCTCCGGCGGCCACGGGCGGGCGGTTCGCTCCGCTCTCGACGATAAACGGCTGCGTCATCGGCACCAACTGCGCGTTCGTGCCACCGCCGGCTCCCGAGCCGGAGGGCCCGATCCTGCCCGATCCGCCGAGCGATTCGGACCTCGTGCAGGTGCTGCCGGACGACACCGCGCCGCCGGCGCTGTTCGTCACCCCGATCATCGAGCTGGCCGACAACGCCCCGCTGGTCCAGCCGCCGCTGGTCGACGAGCCGATCACCGGCGTCGGCAACGACGATCTGTGGGAACCGCGCTGCACCGACGACAGCGACGCTGCCTGCGGCGAGGCGGACAGCCAGCCGTGAACCCACTCCGCCGGCGATACGGGGGGCTCGCCTGGCGCGCCGTGCTGGCGGCGGCCCTGTGCCTGCTCGCCGGCGTGCCCGTGACGGCGCAGGACGGCGGCCGCTACCTCGGCGTCGCCTCGTGCGCCGGATCGACCTGCCACGGCCGCGCCGAAGGCAACGGCGCGGTGGTGCGGCAGGACGAGATCGCGACCTGGCAGGAGGCCTCGTCCTCGACCGGCGCGCACAGCCGCGCACTGGCGGTGCTCGACTCGCTGCGCGGGCGGCAGATCGCGGCGACGCTCGAGCTCGGGGAAGCCCGCTCGGCGCCCGCCTGTCTCGGCTGCCACGCCACGGTCGCGCCAGGCGTAGAGCGCGGCCCGCGCTTCCAGCCGTCCGACGGCATCGGCTGCGAATCCTGCCACGGCCCGGCCGCGGGCTGGATCGCGACCCACTACACCACCGCCGGCACTCACGCGGCCAACGTCGCGGCGGGCCTCACCCCGCTCGGTGACCCGCGCGTGCGCGCCGGGGTGTGCCTCGACTGCCATTACGGCAGCGCGCGCGGCGACCAGTTCGTGACCCACCGAATGATGGCCGCCGGCCACCCGCGCATCGTGTTCGAGCTCGACCTGTTCAGCGCGCTGCAGCAGCACCACGACGAGGATGCCGACTACGCCCAGCGCAAGGGCCGTACCGACAGCGTGCGGCTGTGGGCGGTCGGCCAGGCCGAAGCGGTGCGCCGCCAGCTCGACCTGTTCGCCCGGCCCGGCTTCGGCAGCGAGGGAATCTTCCCCGAGTTCACCTTCTACGACTGCCACAGCTGCCACCGGCAGATCGCCGACGGCCCCGAACGGCGACTGACCTTCGAGAGCAACCCGGCACGGCCGATCGCGTTCGGCCAGCCGCCGTTCAACGACGAGAACCAGATCATGCTCTCGGCGATTGCGCGCGTGCTCGCGCCGGGCCAGGCAGGCGCGTTCGAGACGGCGAGCCGCGAGTTCCACCGTGCGATGGGCGAGGACCGCGCGCAGGCCAGTGCCGCCGCGGCGCGACTGGGCAGCGCTGCGGGCGCCTTGTCCGCTGCGCTCGCCGGCGGCAGCGGCGACACGTTCGCGGTGATCGCCGCGATCGCCGACCGCACCACCAACCCGCGCTTCACCGACTATGCCGGCTCGGCGCAGGCAGTGATGGCTATCGACACGCTGCTCAACGCGCTGGTGCGCGAGGGCCGCGTCACCGTGGGCGCCGCGGCGGGCATCCGCGCGCAAATCAACCAGGCCTACGACGCGGTGCGCAGCCCGGAGAGCTACAACCCGGTGCGCTTCCGTGCGGCGCTGGGCCAGGCCACCGGAGCGATCGGGACGCTGCGCTGATGCGACTGCAGCGAGCGACCGCGCTGCTCGCGGGCGGGGCGCTGCTGCTCACCTCGTGCGGCGGCGGCGGATCGGGCGGGAACGGCAGCGGCGGCACGCCCGCGCCGGCCCCTGCGCCCGCTCCCGCGCCCGCCGCGGTCTATTCACCTCCGGCGCAGGAATCGCTGTCGGTTGCCGAGGTCCAGCGCATCCTCACCCAGGCTGTCGGCGAAGCGCAGGCGCGCAGCCGGCCGTCGATCATCGCGGTCACCGACCGCGTCGGCAACGTGCTTGGCGTGTATTTCATGACCGGCGCGCGCACCAAGATGCTGATCAGCCGCCTGACCGCGACCGGCACGCTCAACGATTCCGACGTCGACGCGCAGGGGCTCCAGGTCGAAGCGAGCATGGGCGCGATCGCCAAGGCGGTGACTGGCGCCTACCTGTCGAGCGCGGGCAACGCCTTCTCGACCCGCACCGCGAGCATGATCGTGCAGCAGCACTTCCCGCCCGCGCCGAGCACCGCAGGGCTCGAGAGCGGGCCGCTGTTCGGGGTTCAGTTCAGCCAGCTGCCGTGCTCGGACCTCAACACGCGGTTCGGCCCCGACATGCTGCTCGGCCCCAAGCGCTCGCCGCTCGGCCTCGCCGCCGATCCGGGCGGCTTCCCGCTGTACAAAAACGGCGTCGTCGTCGGCGGCATCGGGGTGATGGGCGACGGCGATTACGCGTTCGACAGCAACGTGCTCGACACCAACGACGATGCCGAGGAAGCGATCGCGCTCGCCGGCACCCAGGGCTTCGCCGCACCCGAGGCGATCGCCGCCGACAGGATCTCGCTCGACGGCACCCTGCTACGATACAGCGACGTCTCTGCTAGCTCCCTGCACCCCCTGCAGACCAACACAGGCATCCTCAACACCGCCGGCCTGCTGATCGCCGTGCGCGGCTACATCAGTGGTCCGATCGTCGCGGGCACCGCCTACGGCAGCGCCGCCAGCGGCTATCGCCAGGCGACCCCGGCCGAGTTTGCCTTCCCCGACGCCTTCGTGCTCAGCGACGGCGCGGGCGGCAACCGCTACCCGGCGCGGGCCGGGACCGACGCCGCCGCGGTCGGCCAGCCGCTCACCGCCGCCGAGGCGCGCGCGGTGCTCGAGGAAGCCTACCGCGTGATGAGCCGCGCCCGCGCGCAGATCCGGCGCCCGCTCGACAGCCGCGCGCAAGTGACGATCAGCCTGGTCGATACTTACGGCGCGGTGCTCGGGCTGGTCCGCGCGCCCGACGCGCCGGTGTTCGGCACCGACGTGGCGCTACAGAAGGCACGCACCGTGGCGTTCTTCTCGAACCCCTTGGCGGCGCAACAGCTGCTGGCCGACATCGACGCCGAAGTCCCCGAGTTCGTCCAGCGCACGCGCGATTTCTTCAACGATCCGCAGGCGCTGACCGGACGCATTGCGTTCGGCGCGCGCTCGATCGGCAACATCGCCCGGCCCTACTTTCCCGACGGCGAGCTCGGCCGCCCGCATGGCCCGCTCTCGCGTCCGATCGAGGACTTCAACCCGTTCGCCACCGGGCTGCAGATCGCGCTGGTCAAGTCCAACCTGCTGCAGCACGCGCTGTTCGTCGAGCAGCTGCCGTTCACCGACACCGCGCAGCAATGCACGCTTGTGCCGCCGGCCCCGACCGGCCAGCGGCGCCTCGCCAACGGGATGCAGATCTTCCCGGGCGGCGTGCCGATCTACCGCGGCAGCCAACTCGTCGGCGCGATCGGCATCTCGGGCGACGGGATCGACCAGGACGACATGATCGCGTTCCTCGGGCTGCACAACGGCGGCACCCGCGCCGGCGGGATCGGCCACGCGCCGGCGGCGATGCGCGCGGACACGCTGGTGGTCGCGGTCGGCGCCGGAGTCCGCCTGCGCTACGTCAACTGCCCGTTCGCGCCGTTCCTCGACACTGCCGCGCAGAACGTCTGCCAAGGGCTTTAATCGCGCCCGAACGCCACGAAGCGCTGGCGCTCGCTGTCGATGCGCGGATTGAGCCGGCGCGCTGCGGCGATCGCCTCGCCGGCTTCGGCGGCGCGGCCCAACGATCCGAGCGAGACCGCCTCGATCAGCTTCATGTCGGCGGTCAGGAACCCCGCAGCCTCGCCCTTGCGTACGATCTCGAGCGCCCGCGCAAATTCGCCCGTGCGCCACAGCGCAAAGCCATAGTGGACGATCGCCGGCGGATACGGCCGGCGGCGATAGTCGGCCTCGGCGAGCGTCAGTCCTCGCCGCGCATCGCCGCGCAGCAGCTCGTGCTCGCCATGATGCGAGGCGTAGGCAAACGGCAGCATGCGGCTTCGCGCCTCCCACGCGGCGCCCGCGCGCTCTGCCCAGTCGCGCGCTTCCGCTGCCTGTCCGTCGGCAACGGCGAGGACCGCGAGCGCATCGAGCACATCGGGATTGCCGTTCGATGCCAGCGCGGCGTAGCGGCGGCGCGCCTCGGCGCGGTTGCCCTCGAGCGCGTATTGCTGCGCGACGAATGCTTCGCTCAGCCAGTAACCCGGAAACACCCGCTCCGCCGCCCGCGCCCACTGGCCGGCACCGCCCCAGTCGCCCTGTGCCAGCGCGAGCGAGGCGCGCTCGAGCGCCAGCGTGGCTAGCGTGGGCGGCTGAAGCCGGGGCTGGCGCAAAAGGCTCTCGACGATCTGCACAGCCTCGCCCGGATCGCCGGTCTTGGCAGCCAGATTGGCGCGGCGCAGCTCGAGCGCGAAGGTGTCGCCGGCGCATAGCCGGCGTGCGTCGTCGAGCCGGCCGCGTTCGAACGCGATCTCGCAGCGGATTGCCCGCGCCTCGGCCTGCTCCTCGGCGGGGGGCGGCACCGCCGACGCGTCGAACCGTTCCAGCGCAGCCTCGGCACCGCCGAAGTCGTGCGCCGTGAGCGAAACCGCGGCGCGCGTCAGCGCCGGTCCGGCGGGCCAGGGCGCCGCGGCGAGCCCGCGGTCGAGCAGCCGGTCGGCCTCTGCCAGATCGGCCGGGTCCGCGCTCAGCCGGAAACGCGCGGCGAGCGCGCGGGCGAGCGCTTCCATCCGCAGCCACTCGTCCGGGTGTACCGCCAGCCGCTCGCGCGCGCCCGCCACCGTGCGGTCGGCTAAGCCAAGCGCCTCGGCGAGCGTCGCGGGACCGTAGCCGGGCCGTAGCTGGGCCGGATCGAGCGGCGGGGCCGGCGCGGCCGGAACGGCACTCTCCGACCCGGTCCGCAGCATGTCGGCGGCAATCGCCGCCGCCGCCGCCAACGCCGCTGCGGCCACCCACGACCACACGCGAGACGACGGACGCCGGGCAGCGCCCGCGGCAGTCATGTCCGCGCGCAGATCCGCAGACCGAGGCGGGTCAGGTCGTCGCCGATGGCGTTGAACAGGTTGGTCAGCTGCAAGGTTTCGTCGGCGCGGAACTGGCCCGCTACGTCGGCGGGCGGGCCGACGTCGTTGTAAGGGGTCTTGGTCGATGAGCCGATCAGCGCGGTCGCCACCGCCGGCATCCCCATCCGGTCGACCTGCACGAACGCGCTGTCGGGATCGGTGCGAAACTCGAAGCTGGTGCCGGTCGTCGCGGCCAGCGGCGGCGTGCCCTGCGGCGGCGCGAGGAAGGGGAACGTGGCCGAGAACGGCCGGTCGTTGGCCGGCGGATTGAGCGGCAGGTTGGCCAGGGTGTCGGGGCTCTGCCCGGTCACGCCGAAGTCGAGGAACAGCGCCGCGAGCGTGATGTCGATCACCTTGTCGTCGAGGTCGCGACCGTTCGGGAAGCCCGAGGGACGCGACAGGTCGAGCTTGAGCGTGTCGGGGATGATCAGCGAGCGCAGCGTCTGCCCGCCGGTGCCCGGGATCGCCTGGGTGAAGCAGTTCTCGACGTTGTAGACGAGCGGCGAGGCGGTCGCGACGGGCGCAGGCGTCGGCGTGGGAGTCGGCGCAGGACCGTCGCTGCCCTCGCAGGATGCCAGCAGCAACGCGGCGCCGAGCACCGCCGGCCGCCACGCGCCGGCCCTCACTTCTGGCCTCCGAAGCGCGCGGTGGTGGTCCAGAAGCCGAGCGGCGTGGTCGCACCGGCGAAGCGGTCCTTGGGGATTTCGAGCACGATCGCCGTGTCGTTGTTGGCGTCGAAGAAGTTGCGCGTGTTGACGAACCGGATCGCCCCGAGCGAACGCGACTCGCGGAAGCCCTGGAGGTCGAAGAAGAACGGCTCGTCGAACAGCCCCGCTCGTGCGGTGACGCCGTCCTTCACAAGGTTGGTGTCGACCGGCCCTTCGATCGCGCCGGTCACGCCGGGCACACCCTCGATCCGCACGCCCCATTCGTTGGGCCGCTGCCCCGGCCCAAAGCGCGCCCTGATCACCACTTCGGGCGTATCCGTCGGCGCGGCCGTCGAGATCAGGATCTTGTAGAGCACGTCGCGGTCGTACGAGGCCGGCTGGGTCGGCGAGCTCGGCCCGCCGAAGGTCACGATCACCTTCACCGTGTCGGCCGAATGCCAGGTGAAGATGTCGGCGATGTCGGCCGGAAGGTCGGGCGTGGGGTCGACTGCGAGGTCGGTCCGGCCCGGCGGATCGAGATGGTCGGCCGCGCGATTGGCTGCGCCCGGCACGAGCAGCACCGTGGCGAACACGGCCGCCGCCGGAGCGAGCACGAGCAGAAGACGAACTACCCTGCGCAGCCTTCCCTCCCCCGATACGGATGGACGCAACCTGGCTGGAATCTAACACACGATCAGAGCCACGCCAGCGGAAGATGCCAATTGCTTTCGCGGCGAATTTTCCGCACCTGTTCGGCTGCTCGAACGGACACGGGGGACATGGCCGCGACGCTGTCATTGCTGCCTGTGTTCGCAGTCTCGCTTCAGCCGCAAGCGGTCGAGGCTCCGGCGAGCGTAGGCGCTGCCGAGACGGCATCGGCGGAGCCGGCGGCCACCGACGAGGGTCCGCGCCCGGTCGACGACGAATCCATCGAAGGCCGCCGCCGCCCCGGCTACGAGGACCCGCTGCCCGACGCGGTCACGCAGACCAATCCCGGCGCCGTCCGCGCGCCCCCGCCCGAGGCGTTCCCGACCGATCAGGTGCCGATCCCCGACCGCTGGCGGCTGATCGAATCGCTCGGGATCGTCCGCGAGCGCTGGTTCGATCCGTACAACCAGAACACGCTCAAGGGCGACCGGCCGCTCGACCCCGACAGAGTGCCGCTGATCACCGGGCACGACTGGTTCTTCGCCGGCAATCTCGTCAGCGACACGGTGCTCGAGCCGCGCACCTTCCCGATCCCGGTCGGCGTGCAGACCACAGAGCGGCCGGGCAGCCTCGACGTGTTCGGCCAGGACGCGAGCTACGTCGTGTCGCAGACCTTCATCGCCGGCGCCGCGCTGATCAAGGGCAGCACCGCGTTCAAGCCGCCCGAGATCGAGTACCGTGTGACCTTCGCGCTCAACCTCAACTATGCCGACGTGCCCGAGCGACGCGTGCTGTTCGTCGAGCCGAGCCGCGACAGCGAGCGGTTCGATCACTTCCTCGGCGTGCAGGAAGCGTTCGTCGACTACCACATCCGCAACGTCTCGGAGCGTTACGACTTCGACTCGGTGCGGGTCGGCATCCAGCCGTTCCAGGCCGATTTCCGCGGCTTCCTGTTCAACGACCAGCAGCTCGGCGTGCGGCTGTTCGGCAACCGCGACAACAACCGCTTCCAGTACAACCTCGCCGCGTTCTGGCGGCTCGAGAAAGACACCAACTCCGGGCTCAACGCGGTGCTGCAGCCCCCGCGCGACGACTTCGTGTTCCTCGCCAACGCCTACCGCCAGGACTTCCTGATCCCGGCGCTGACCAGCCAGCTCACCGTGGTCTACAACATGAACCGCGAGGCCGAGGAGCTGCACATCGACGACAACGGCTTTCCGGTGCGCCCCGCCTTGCTCGGCACCTTGCGCGGGCGCGAGTACGACGTGGTCTACCTCGGCTACAACGCCGACGGGCGGATCGGACGGCTCAACCTGACCGCGAGCGCCTATGCCGCGCTCGGCGAGGACCGGAACTCGTTCTTCACCGACCGGCCGGCGGACATCCGCGCCTACTTCGGCGCGGTCGAGTTCAGCTACGACAAGGACTGGATGCGCTTCCGGCTGTCGGGCGCTTACGCGAGCGGCGACGGCGATCCGTTCGACGACACCGAAGGCGGGTTCGACGCGGTGTTCGAGAACCCGATCTTCGCGGGCGCCGACACGAGCTACTGGATCCGCCAGTCGATCCCGTTCGCCGGTGGCGGCCGCGCGGTCGCGCTGAGCGGCCGCAACGCGATCCTCAATTCGCTGCGTTCGTCGAAGGAGGAGGGACAATCCAACTTCAACAATCCGGGGCTGATGCTGGTCGGCGCGGGCGGCGATTTCGATCTCACCCCCGAGTTGCGCCTCTCGGCCAACGCCAACCACCTGTGGTTCGAGAACACCGCGACGCTCGAGGCGCTGAGGAACGAAGGCTCGATTCCGAAGGACATCGGCTGGGACCTGTCCGCCGCGGCGATCTGGCGGCCCAAGGCGACGCAGAACCTCGTGTTCCGCCTGTCGGGCGCGGCGCTGCTCGCCGGTGACGGCTTCCGCGACCTGTTTGCCAGCACGGGGGGCGACAAGGCCTATTATTCGGTGCTCGCCAATGTGATCCTGAGCTACTGATGCGCGCGCTCTTCGGCCTTTTCAGATCTTCCTCCGCCCCGTTCCGGGGAGGATTTGTCGCGCTCATCATCGCGCTGCTTCTGATCCCCGCTGCACGGACGCTGGCGTCCGACGAGGAACGCCCGGTCACGCGCGACTACTCGCGCATCGTCGCTCCGCCCGCCCCGGCAACGCAGACGATCGCCGAGGTCTCGGCCAAGTCCGACGGCTGCTATTCGTGCCACGTCCGCACCGACGCGCCGACGATGCACGAAAGCCCCGCGGTCCGCCTCGGCTGCACCGACTGCCACGGCGGCGACGCGACGGTCACCGGCAACAGCGAGCTGCCGCACGACCACCCCGACTACGTCGCCGCGCGCGAGCGGGCGCACGTGCTGCCGATGTATCCGGACAGCTGGCACTACCCTTCCTCGGCCAACCCGCAGCAGAGCTATGCGCTGCTCAACCGCGAGGCGCCCGAGTTCGTCCGCTTCGTCAATCCGAGCGACTACCGCGTGGCGCGCGAAAGCTGCGGCGCATGCCACATCCAGACGATCGAGGCCGCCGAGCGCTCGATCATGGCCAGCGGTGCGATGCTGTGGGGCGGCGCGGCGTACAACAACGGCATCCTGCCGTATAAGAACTACCTGCTCGGCGAGGCCTACACCCGCGAGGGCGATCCGGCGAAGATCGTCAGCGCAGGCGATCCGCCGGGTACGGTGACTCCGGCGCAGCAGGCCCGCGGCGCGCTGGCCGAGCTCTACCCGCTGCCGACGTGGCAGGTGATCCCGCCCGGCGACGTGTTCCGCGTGTTCGAGCGCGGCGGGCGCAACGTGAACACCCAGTTCGCCGAGATCGGCCTGCCCAATCCCACCGGCGCGATCCAGCGGCTCGAGGAGCCGGGCCGGCCCGATATCCGCCAGTCGAACCGCGGCGCTGCGACCGGGCTCAGGGTGGCGATTCCGGTGCTCAACATTCACAAGACCCGGCTCAACGACCCGCTGACCTGGTTCATGGGCACCAACGACCAGCCGGGCGACTACCGCCACTCGGGCTGCTCGAGCTGCCACGTGGTCTACGCCAACGACCGCGAGCCGCGGCACAGCCTGGTCTACGCGCAATACGGCCGCGACGGGCAATCGGTCACGGTCGACCCGACGATCGCCGCGCTGCTGGAAGCCGCCCGACCCGCCGATGAAGCGGGTGGCCACGGCGCCGTGCGCCAGCCCGGCGAGCAGCATGACGACGCGCCGGTCCGCCAGAAGGGCCACCCGCTGCGCCACGTGTTCACGCGGGCGATCCCGACCGCGCAGTGCATGAATTGCCACATGCACCAGCCGAACGTGTTCCTGAACTCATACCTCGGCTACACGATGTGGGACTACGAGGCCGACGCGCCGTCGATGTGGCCCGAGCAACAGCGCTATCCGACCGCGGAAGAGGTGCGCCACGTGCTCGACCGCAACCCCGAGGGCGCCAGCCCGCGCGGCCTGTGGGCCGACCTCGACTTCCTGCGCACGGTCAACGATCGCAACCCCGCGCTGCGCGACACCCAGTTCGCCGACTACCACGGCCACGGCTGGAACTTCCGCGGCGTATTCAGGCGCGACCGCGAGGGCAACCTGCTCGATGCCGAGGGCAACGTCGTCGCTCCCGACGATCCCGAGAAGTGGCGCCGCGAGGGCGAAGGGCAATTCGTGCCGGTGGGCACCAACCCCGGCAAGGCAGTTCACCTGATGGACATCCACGCCGAGAAGGGCCTGCAATGCGCCGACTGCCACTTCGCGCAGGACAGCCACGGCAACGGCCTGATCTACGGCGAGGTCGCCAACGCGGTCGAGATCGGCTGCAAGGACTGCCACGGCACCGCCGACGCCTACCCGACGCTGCTCACCTCGGGCCCGGCCGCGCCGCCGAAGGGCAACAACCTCGCGCTGTTGCGCAATCCCGACGGCAAGCGGCGCTTCGAGTGGGTCTATGATCCGTTCGGCCGCAAGGCGCTGATCCAGCGCTCGATCGTCGATCCGACACTCGAGTGGCAGGTGAGCTTGGTGCGGGACAGCGTCGATGCCGAGAACCCGCATTTCAACGCCAAGGCGGCGCGGGCCAAACTGATGAGCCGCGCGGGGGCGGAGAGCGGCAAGTTCGAATTCGGCACCGGCATCGCCCCAACCGACCGCGCGCATCCCGACGGCGAGATGGCGTGCTTCACCTGCCACCTCAGCTGGACCACCAGCTGCGGCGGTTGCCACCTGCCGATCGAGGCCAACTGGCAAAGCGAGGTCAACCGCTACGAAGGCGAGACCACGCGCAACTTCGCCACCTACAATCCGCAAGTCGCACGCGACGAGATGTTCCAGCTCGGGCGGCACATGACCACCAAGGGCAACCAGATCGCCCCGGTCCGCTCGACCAGCGCACTCGTGCTGAGCTCGACCAACCTCAACCGCGAACGGATCTACGTCCAGCAGCCGCCGATCAGCGCGATCGGCTTCTCGAGCCAGGCCTTCGCGCCGCACTTCCCGCACACCGTGCGCACGACCGAGACCAAGACCTGCTCCGACTGCCACCTGTCGGACAAGGACGACAACAACGCCGTGATGGCGCAGCTGCTCCTGCTCGGCACGAACTACGTCAACTTCGTCGGGCTCAACGCCTGGACCGGGCTCGAAGGCGGGTTCGAGGCGGTGCGGGTGACCGAATGGGACGAGCCGCAG
>DATDLP010000195.1:0-2227 GCA_036519255.1 Croceibacterium sp. | reverse complement strand
GACGCGACACTCGGCCGGGCCGGCGAAGCGGAGGCGCGCCGCGCCGCGGCGGACAGCGGGTTCGAGATGGCGCTGCAATGGCGCTGAGTGGCTTCGTATGGGCGATGGTCGGCATCGCCTTCTGGCATTTCACGGTATTCGTGCCCGACCGGTTCTGGGGCGGAATCATCGGCGCTTTCTTGGCGGCGCTCGCCGGCGCGCTCGTCTCGGGCTTCGTGCTTCCCGAGCCCGGTATCGGCACAGCTAACCCGCCGGGTGCCGCTGAAGCCATCTGGGCGATCCCGGGCGCCGTCTTCGCGCTCATCGCGAGCTACCTCTACGGAGGGCGCCGGGACAAGGCGAGCGGGATCGTCAGGAATGGACCGGCTTAGCGATGCAGGCTGCTCCTGGCTGGAATTGGTCGTATTCACCCATACTCCGACCGGCCGCCGCACAGGACCATCGGGGCATGACCGTGCACCTCACAAACGACCGCGTCGCGGGCGCGCCGCTCATGACCGCCGCAAACCTGCGCGAGCTCCGCGACGGGCTCGACCAGCTGCGCCGGCGCACCCGCGACGAGATCGCACAGCGACTGCGCGAGGCCCGCTCCTACGGCGAGGGGCTGAACAACGACGACTACCACGCGGTCCGCGAGGAGCAGCTGGTCCTCGAGGCGCGCATGGCTTCACTCGAAGACACGATCGAAGCCGCCGTCGTCATCGACCTCGACGACTATGGCCGCGGGGCCGCCGTGATCGGCTCGACGGTCCTGATCGAAGACCTCGCCTCCGGGGCGGTGAGCCGGCACCGGGTCACCAGCGCGCATCAGCCGATCGGACCCGACACGATCACCGCGGCTTCGCCGATCGGGCAGGCGATCATGGGAGCCACCCCCGGAACGGTCGTCACGGTCGAGCTGCCAAACGGCCGCTCGCGAAGCGTGCGACTCGTCGACGTGAGAACCGGGGAAGCGGCGAGCCCGGAAGAGAAGGCGGCCGCATGATCGCGGACCTCGAGACGAAAACGGCAGAGACGATGGCTGCCGATCCCAACGATCATGCTGGCAGTCGAACGAGGCACCGCCGAGTGCGTGACCGCGACGGGCGGTCGTCTTGCCGAGGACCTAGGTGCGCGCCTCGTGCTCGTGCATGTCCGCGACGATCCGCCTCTCTTCAACTCGAAGAGAGACAGAGAGCGAGCGCGCAACCGTGCGATCCGGCGCGGCCGGCAGGTCCTCGCGGAAGCGCTCGAAGCTCTATCGGGTGGCCTCGAGGCGGATTCCAGAGTGGAGCTCGGAGACCCGGCGAATGAGCTGAGCGAGGTCGCGACCGAGGTCGGCGCCGCTCTCATCGTCGCGGGAACCCGCGGCGGTGGTCGGCTCACCGCGGCGCTTCTCGGAAGTGTCTCGCGCGAGCTGGCTCGGCGGGCCCCCTGTCCGGTGATGATCGTCCCTGAGAGCGCTGCGACTGGGGCCTCAAACGGCCGCGTCGCTCGGCGAGAGAACCGTTCGACGATCATCGCCGGCGTGGATGGCTCCCAGCGCTCGAGCGCAGCGGCGGGTCTCGCCAGGCGGCTTGCGGACAGGCTTGACGGCCAGCTCCTAATCGTGCCGCTCCATTCCACCCCAGATCCGCCGGCCCATGTCTTGCAGGCGATCGCGGCCAGTGAGAGAGCGCGGTCGATCGTGATCGCCGACGATTGCTGCGACGCTCGCCGGCTGGCGCTCATGCCGTCGTTGCCGGCGCAGCTGCTTCGGCTTGCGCCATGCCCCGTGATCGTGCGGCGCGACGGCGCGACCGCGACGCTGGGTGTGCCGGACGCGATCGAGGAACGCCACGCTGCCTAGTGGGATCGTTCCCGCTCGCCGGCCCGGTGAACACAGCCGGAGGTACTCTCGGGACCTGGAGCGCAGCGAGGCTCTCCAGTGCTCTCGCACCTGGTGTCGAGCAGGGGGTCGAGCACGCGGGCGCAGGTTGGCACGCGAATCGATGACGCAGAACGACATCAGCGCCGGATGGGCGCCGAACCGTTGACCTTGCTTCCCTCCGTCGGCTGCCGCGTGTCGCGCAAGGACCCGGCGTGCGCGCGTGCAGCGGGGTCCTTACGGGATCGCAGCAGCGAAGCGGCAACCGTCACCGCCAGGATGGTGACGATCACGGTCAACGAAGTCGAGGTCTCCACGTCCGGGATCGAGTCGTCCCGCAGATGCCCGTAATGCAGGAGCAACTTGACGCCGATGAAGGCG
>DATDLP010000194.1:0-2551 GCA_036519255.1 Croceibacterium sp. | reverse complement strand
CGAGGCGCGTGCGCTGTTGCGCGCGACGTAGTCCTGCAGCCGCGCGCGCGGCGCATCCGGCGAGGCCTTGGCGGCCGCAAGATGCGCCGCGCGCTCGGCCCGCTGGCGCTCGAAGTCGTCGTAGCCGCCCGGGTACAGCGTGAGCTTGCCGCCCTGCAGGTGCAGGATCGCGTCGACCACGTTGTTGAGCAGGTCGCGCTCGTGGCTGATGATGATCAGCGTGCCCGGATAGGACTTGAGGAAGCTCTCGAGCCACAAGGTCGCCTCGAGGTCGAGGTGGTTCGAGGGCTCGTCGAGCAGCAGCACGTCGGGCGCCGAGAACAGCAGCGCGCCGAGCGCGACGCGCATCTTCCACCCGCCCGAGAAGCTGTCGAGCGGCTGCCCCTGCATCGCCTCGTCGAACCCGAGCCCGGTGAGGATGCGCGTGGCGCGCGCCGGCGCGGTGTAGGCGTCGATCGCGATCAGGCGCTCGTAGACGTCGCCGAGCCGGTCGGGATCGACGCAGGTCTCGGCTTCCTCGAGCAGCGCGGTGCGCTCGCCGTCGGCAGCGAGCACCGCCTCGAACGGGGTCTGCGTGCCCGAGGGCGCTTCCTGCGCGATGTAGCCGAGGCGGGTGCGGCGCGGCATCTCGATCGACCCGGCATCGGGCTCGAGCGCGCCGATCAGGACCTTCATCAGCGTCGACTTGCCCGCGCCGTTGCGCCCGACGATGCCGGCGTGCGTGCCCGGCGGGATCGAAGCGCTGGCTCCGTCGAGAATCGTGTTGCCGCCGAGGCGCACGGTGATGGCGTTGATGGTAATCATGCGGGCGCGCCTACCAGCGCGGGCGCGCCAGCCCAACAGCAGAATGACCGCGCATGTCGCGCGACGCAGCCGGCGCGTATCGCCCGCCACCTTGACTTCCCGCCACCGGTGCCCATCATCGGGGCATGCGCACCACGGCGGTCCGTTTCCGATATCATGGCGGCCAACTGCTCGCAGGCATCTAGCCCCGGGCTCGCATTCCTTCACCCGCGGCGGAGCTCGGGGTCTCCCACCAGAAACGCCACAACCGGACCGCACGGCGGATTCGGTGCACAAGGACTACGAGCATGCATGCCCAACCTGCGGCGCCTTCGCGGCCGCCGATCACCCTGACCGAAGCCGAGGGCGACACCCTGTTCAATCTCGCCTGCGCAGCGCGCGACGCGGCGCCGAACTCGGCGTCGCTGCTGCTCGAGGAGCTGTCGCGCGCCGAATTCTGCGCGCCCGGCAGCCTGCCGGCCGACGTCGTCACGATGCATTCGCGGGTCGTGTTCCGCGACGAGGGCACCGGTGAGGAGCACGCGGTCGAGCTGGTCTTCCCGCGCGCCGCGGACGTCGCGCTCGGCCGGGTGTCGGTGCTCACCCCGGTCGGCGCCGCGCTGATCGGGCTTCGGCGCGGCAGCGCGATCGACTGGCCCAACCGGCTCGGCGCCGTCCGCCGTCTGCGGATCGTCGAGGTTATCCAGCCGGAGCGGGACGGATAGCCGCAATGGACAGCGCCGAGTGGCGCCCGTACCGGCGCCACCTGATCATCGCGCGCCGCGCCGGACTGTTCGGCCGGCGGCGGTGGGAGGTGTGGTATCGGGGTGCGCCGGTGGCCAGCTTCGGCGACGTGATCGGCGCCGAGCTCTGCGTCGACGCGCGGTGGCGTGTCAGCCTCCCGGCGGGACCGGCGCCGCCGGAGTCCCCGTGACCCACGCGAGCGCCTCCGCGCGCTCGTCGGGCAGGTAGACCCGGTAGCTGAGGTTCGGCAGCATCGCGCTCTCGAGCCGCGAGCCCGCGCGGACCCACGACTGGTCCGCCACCACGGCGACGCGGCCGAACCGGTCGAGCTTGCCGAGCAGCGGCAGCGCACGCGCCGTGTAGCGCGGCAGGCTCGCCAGCTCGAGCCCGGCGATCGCGCGCGTCTCGACGAACACGTTGACCTTGCCGGGCTCGCGCATCGCGGCGTCGACCAGGTCCATCGCCGCGTCGAGATCGGCCCCGTCGATCTTGCCGGAGACTTCCAGCGCGATCACGTCGCCGGTGCTTTCGAGGACTTTCAGCATGCGCTGGCTCCCGAGGGTGGGCTGTCGCCGAAGCAACGCGCGAGGATCGCAAGCTTTCCTGCACGCGTTGCAGATGCCACCGCACGTTGCCGCCCAACGAAAAGGGCCGGCGGATTGCTCCGCCGGCCCCCTTGGTGATCCCTGCCCCCGCGAAAGCGGGGGTCTTGCGAGGAAGGAGCTTACGCCCCCTCGACCTCCGCCAGGTCGATCTTGAGCCCCGGGCCCATCGACGAGGTCAGCGAGACCTTGCGGACGTACTTGCCCTTGGCGCCGGCCGGCTTGGCCTTGACGATCGCGTCGGTCAGCGCGGCGAAGTTCGCCTTGAGCTGCGCCTCGGTGAAGCTGATCTTGCCGATGCCCGAGTGGATGATGCCCTGCTTCTCGACGCGGAACTCGACCTGGCCGCCCTTGGCGTCCTTGACCGCCTGCGCGACGTTCGGGGTCACCGTGCCGAGCTTCGGGTTCGGCATCAGGCCCTT
>DATDLP010000193.1:0-2105 GCA_036519255.1 Croceibacterium sp. | reverse complement strand
CGGCTGACCGGGCGCGACCCGGAGACGATCGACGCGGCGGTCGCCGAAATCCCCGGCGCGCGCGGTTTCCGCGCCGACATCGCCGACCTCGCCGCGATGCGCGAGGTCTACGACGCGGTGCGCGAGGCGGACGGGCGGATCGACGTGCTGTTCATCAATGCCGGGATCGGCGGCTTCGCCCCCTTGCGCGGGATCACCGAGGCGGCGTGGGACCAGGTCCACGCGGTCAATTGCAAGGGCTGCGTGTTCGCGCTGCAGCAGGCGCTGCCGCTGATGGGCAAGGGCGCCTCGGTGGTGGTCACCGGCTCGATCGGCGCGCACGGCGCGCTCGAGGGCAACGGCACCTACGCCGCGGCCAAGGCCGGGCTCTACATGGCGATGAAGGTCTTCGCCAAGGAGCTGGTGGCCGAGGGCATCCGCGTCAACGTCGTCAGCCCGGGGCCGATCGACACCCCGCTGCTGCAGCGCAATCCGGGCATGGGTCCCGACGACGTGGCGGTGCTCAAGGACATGATGATCGCCAATATTCCGATGCACCGCATGGGCGAGGCCGACGAGGTGGCCAAGGCGGTGCTGTTCCTGGCGAGCGACGACGCCGCCTTCATCACCGGGGCGAACCTGTTCGTCGACGGTGGCCTGATCGAGTTGCGCTGATGACCGACTTCAACGACACCACCCCGTTCGCCGGCCCGTTCTCGACGATCGACAACCCGCGGCTCGAGCTGGTGATGGAAGTCCGGCTGACCTTCCCCGAGGTCTATACGATGGCTCCGCTCCCCGGCGGGGGTATGCGCACGGCGGTACTGGTCAAGGGGGGCACGTTCGAGGGGCCGCTGCTGAAAGGGCGGGCGGTGCCGGGTTCCGGAGGCGATTATGCCTACTGGCGCGGCGACGAGGTGGCGGCGCTCGATGCGCGCTATCTGCTCGAGGAAGACGACGGCACCTCGATCATGCTGCAGAACCGCGGCTTCCTGTGGGGCCGCAAGCCTGACACGATGGAGCGGCTGCGCGCATGGGCGTTCAACGGGGGCCAGCCCGTGCCGCACGACGAATACTACCTGCGGAGCCAGACGACGTTCGAATGCGCCGAGGGCAAGCACGACTGGCTGACCAAGCACGTGTTCGTCGGGGTCGGCGAGCGGCGTTCGGACGGGAATCTGCTGCGGTATTACGCGCTGGTATAGTTCCTCCCCGGATCGGGGAGGGGGACCACCCGCAGGGTGGTGGAGGGGCACGTGCCGCCGATTCCGACGTCGCGCGGTAGCGTCATGCCGAGGGAGCCCCTCCACCAGGCTTCGCCTGGTCCCCCTCCCCCTGCGGGGAAGGAACCTACTCCGCGATCCTGTAATCCGTGCGCGGCTGATACGTCGCCATGTAGCGCTCGGGCAGGCCGCTGTCGGCGATCACCGTGCGCTTCTTGATGCGCCATTCGCCGTCCTGCCTGACGAGCAGGTCGTACTCGCGGCCCTGCTCGAGCAGCCGGGGGGCTTCCTGGATGCCCGTGTTGATCACTCCGGTCCACATGAACTCGGCGGTGGCGGTGTCGCCGTCGACGTCGATCACCGGGTTGCTGATCATCATGTGGAACGTGCCCTGCGAGGCAGGGGCATCCGCTTCCTGCGCGGAATCGGCATAGAACTTCTCGATCGCCTCGCGGCCGGTCGAGACGATGCCGTTGACGTCGAACACCGCGTCTTCGGTGTAGAACGCGCCGAAGTCCTCCGCTGCGTCCTGCTTGCCGAAGTTGGCGTAATAGCGCGTGACCATGTCCTCGATCGCGACGCGGTCGAACAGCCGCTGCTGCTCGGGGGGCGGGGTCGTCTCGGACGCCTTGATGCTGTCGCATCCGGCCAGCGTGCCAAGCGCCAGCCCACCTGCCGCCAGCGCGGCCACCCAGTTGCGTGTCATGATCCTCTCCTCCCTCGTTCCCTCGTTTGCGCGCAGAGTGCCGCCGCCGGGGCCGCGCGGCAAGCCATGTCCTGAAGCGGGACGCGAAGCTGGGGGAAGCCCGCCGAGCCGCTGGACGGCGGCGGCGGACATGGTTAGCTTTCTATCGGCGGTCGCAAGAAAATCCGGACCGCAATCGAAGAACAACAACGCATGGG
>DATDLP010000192.1:0-10951 GCA_036519255.1 Croceibacterium sp. | reverse complement strand
CGGCTGCGGCGCGAGTTGGCGCGCAAGCTCACGACCGGCTGGCCCGGTATCCCGGGCGAATCTCGCGCAGCGGACCAGCCGGTCGCGGCATTCGCCTCGGCTTCGCTCGACCGGCTGGGCCGCAAGGTCGGGAAGAAGGGCCGCCGCTTTCGCTCGCTCGACGACGATGACCTGCACGAGCTGCGGATCGCGACCAAGAAGCTGCGCTACGCGATCGAGTTCTTCGCCGGACTGTTCACCTCGGCCAAGGCGCAGGGGCGCGAAGCGCGCTCGCTCCAGGCGCTACGCGAGCTGCAGGACCGGCTCGGCGACGTGCAGGACATCGCCGTCGCCCCGGCATTGCTGGTGCGCGCGCTCGTCCCGCGCGCCGAGTGGCCCGCGCTGCCCCCCCGCAAGCGGCTGGTCGAGCGCGCGCGCGAGACCTACGGCAGGGCGCTCGCCGTCAAGCCCTTCTGGCGCTGACGCCGGCCCTTCCCCCGCACGACCGATCTGCTAGACCCGGCAAGCGGGCTCATGCGGACGCCCGTTCAGACGCTTGCCGTCCAAGCTCCGCTCCACCAGGGCAGCGCCTTCGCGCGTGCCCGAAGGAGCTTGTATGTCGGCCACCGATCCCGTCGCTGCCCCGCCCAGCCTGTCGCTCGCGGCGCTGTTCCTCAAGTTCCTGCGCTTCGGCTGCCTCGCGTTCGGCGGCCCCGTGGCGCAGATCGCGCTGATCCGCCAGACGCTGGTCGACGAAGAGAAGTGGATCGAGAGCGCGCGCTTCAACCGCCTGCTCGCGGTGATGCAGGTGCTACCCGGGCCCGAGGCGCACGAGTTGTGCGTGCACATGGGGATCGTCGCGCGCGGGCGGATCGGCGGGCTGCTCGCCGGGCTCGGCTTCATGCTGCCGGGCTTCGTGCTGATGCTCGCGTGCGGCTGGGCCTATGCCGAATGGATCGCCGGGCGCCCCGGGCTCGACGGCCTGATGCTCGGCGCGCAAGTCGCGGTGCTCGCGGTGATCGCGCGCTCGGTGCAGCGGATCGGCGAGCACATCCTGACCGGCTGGCTGCTCGCCGGGCTCGCGCTGCTGGCTGCCGCGGCGACGCTCGCCGGGGTGCCGTTCTGGGCCCCGCTGGTCGCGGGCGCCTTCGCCTACGGCCGCGCGGCCGAGAAACCCGCGGCGGCGCTCGCGCTGGCCACGGTGATCGTGCTCGCCGCGTTCCTTCTGCTCCCGCACGGCGACGCCGCGCCGCGTGTGTTCGGGGGCACGGCGGGCGAAACGGCGACCGTGCTCGCGCTGTTCGTCGCCGGGCTCAAGGGCGGGCTGCTCACGTTCGGCGGCGCCTACACGGCGATTCCCTACGTCCGCGCCGACACCGTCGGCCGCGGCTGGCTCGGCGACGGCGCGTTCCTCGACGGCGTCGCGCTGGCCAACCTGCTGCCCGCGCCGCTAGTGATCTTCGCCACCTTCGCCGGCTATCTCGCCGGCGGCTTCCCCGGCGCGCTGGCGATCACCGCGGGGATGTTCCTGCCCGCGTTCGGCTTCTCGCTGATGTTCTTCGAGCGGCTCGAATCGGTGGTCGAGCACCCGCGCCTGCACCGCACGCTCGACGGTGTCGCTGCGGCCGCAGTCGGCATCATCGCCGCCACGCTGGTGCAGCTCGCGCTCGCCGCCATGGAGCGCATCGCCAGCCCGCTGCTCGCGCTGCCGATCTTCGCGCTGGCCGCGCTCGCCGCGTGGCGGATCAAGGGCAAGTGGGTCACGCCGGTGATCGTTGCCGCCGGTGCCGCGGCAGGAGCGCTGCTGCTGGGGTAGCGCGTCAGAACCGTCCGCGCAGCGCCTGGTAGGCAACCGCCGTCACCGTGTTAGCGAGGTTGAGCGAGCGGATCTTGTCCGAGCGCATCGGCAGGTGGAACTGGCGCCCCGGCCAGGCGCGCCAGATCGCTTCGGGGATGCCCGTGGTCTCCCGCCCGAACACCAGGATCGCGTCCTCCGGATAGTCCGCGTCGTAGAACGAGGTCGAACCATGCTCCTCGAACAGGAACAGCTGCCCGGCACGCGGCTGCCGTTCTGCGACGAAGGCGTCCCAGCTGGCGAACTCGCTCAGCCGCACGTGCGGCCAGTAGTCGAGCCCCGAGCGCTTCACCCGGGCATCCGAGATCTCGAACCCGAGCGGGTGGATCAGCACCAGCTCGGCATCGAGCGCCACGCAAGTGCGCCCGACCGCGCCGGTGTTGCCGGGAATCTCGGGCTGGACGAGGACGATGCTCAGCGGCATCGCTGCGCTCAGCCCAGCTTCGCCTTCAGCACCTCGTTGACCACCTGCGGGTTGCCCTTGCCCTGCATGGCCTTCATCGTCTGCCCGACGAAGAACCCGAACAGCGCTTCCTTGCCGCCCTTGTACTGCTCGACCTTGTCGGCGTTGGCAGCGAGGATCTGGTCGACCGCGGCCTCGATCGCGCCGCTGTCGCTTTCCTGCCTGAGCCCCCCGCGCTCGACGATCGCACCCGCGCCGTCGCCGGTCGCGAGCATGGTCTCGAGCACTTGCTTGGCGATCGAGCCGGAAATGGTGCCCTTGCCGATCAGCGCGAGCAGCTCGGCCGCCTGCGCGTGGCTCACCGGGCTGTCGACCAGCTCGTGGCCGGCCTTGTTGAGCGCGCCGAAGAACTCCGAGATCAGCCAGTTGGCCGCCTGCTTGGCGACCTCGGCCGGCGGCTTGCCCTGCGCTGCAGCAGTCTCGAGCAGCAGCGCCTCGAACCACTGCGCGGTGTCGACTTCCGCGGTCAGCACGCCGGCGTTGTAAGCGCTCAGGCCGAGCCCATCGATATACCGCCGCCGCTTGGCGTCGGGCAGCTCGGGCAGGCTTGCGCGGCATTCGTCGAGGAACGCCTGGTCGAGCTCGAGCGGCAGCAGGTCGGGATCGGGGAAGTAGCGATAGTCGTGCGCGTCCTCCTTGCTCCGCATCGAGCGCGTGGTGCCGGTGTTCGGATCGAACAGCCGGGTTTCCTGCACGATCTTGCCGCCGTCCTCGAGCACTTCGACCTGACGCCGCGCCTCGTGCTCGATCGTCTGCATCACGAAGCGCACCGAGTTGACGTTCTTGGTCTCGGTCCGCGTGCCGAACTCGTCACCCGGCTTGCGCACCGAGACGTTGACGTCGGCGCGCATCGAGCCTTCTTCCATGTTGCCGTCGCAGCTTCCGACGTAGCGCAGGATCGAGCGCAGCTTGCGCACGTAGGCTCCGGCCTCGGCCGGCGAGCGCATGTCGGGCCGGCTGACGATCTCCATCAGTGCCACGCCCGAACGGTTGAGGTCGACGTACGACATGCTCGGATGCTGGTCGTGCATCAGCTTGCCCGCGTCCTGCTCGACGTGGATCCGCTCGATGCCGATGCGCTTGTCCTCGGGAATCCCCGCCTTCTCGTCGGCCTCGATCTCGAGATGCCCCTCGCCGACCAGCGGGTGGTACAGCTGGCTGATCTGATAGCCCTGCGGCAAGTCGGCGTAGAAGTAGTTCTTGCGGTCGAACCGGCTCCACGCGTTGATCTGCGCCTCGATCGCCATGCCGGTGCGCACCGCCTGGCGGATGCACTCCTTGTTCGGCACCGGCAGCATGCCCGGCATCGCCGCGTCGACCAGGCTCACCTGCGCGTTGGGCTCCGCCCCGAACGCGGTCGCCGCGCCCGAGAACAGCTTGGCCTTGCTGGTGACCTGCGCGTGGACCTCGAGGCCGATCACGACCTCCCAGTCGCCGGTGGCGCCGCGGATTCGGTAGCTGCTCATTTCTTATCCCATTTCGAGCCGTGCTTTTCGGCCCATGCTTCGTAGTCGCGCCGCCGACGCTCTTCGCGAGCTTTGTCGGACTCGCCCTGAGGACCAATCAGCCAAGTCAACCCACTGAAGCCCGCCAGAAACTCTACAATCCCGCTCATCGCCACTTCTCCGGCCGTGTCCCAACACCGCCGCCCCGCTCGGCCGCAACCTCCCGGTCGCCGGTGGCGCCACGGATGCGATCGGCGGATTCAGTCATGCCGCATGCCGATAATCGTCAGCGAGGCGGGTGGAAAGTCCCCGGTGCGAATTCATCGCTCCTCCCTTGTCGGTCTTTACCAGCGAAGCCAGGCACCGATGGGGCAGTTCGGTCAACGACAGGGCGCTAGATTGCCGGCACCGGCGGCCCGCCGCTCGGCGGCGCGAACCGTCGCGTCCAGTGCCGCGCGGGCTCCTCGATGTAGCGCCAGGCTAGCCACGCGGTGGCGAGGATCAGGGCAAGCAGGCCGAGCGTGATCAGCGTGGCGACCCATTGCGGCGGCGCAACGCTGAGCAGGCCGAACCGATCGGGCACCGGCTTGACCCAGTCGGCGTACCCCGTCGCCGTGAACAGCCGCGGCAGGAACCGGTTGGGCACGATCACGAACAGCAGGTGCACCATGTAGATCGCGAACGACAGCTGGCCGAGCGCGACCAGCGGCCGCCATTGCAGCGCGCGGCTGACCACGCCGCCGTCGCGCGCGAACACCAGCACCATCGCGACGAACAGCAGGTCCACCCCGGGAATCCACGACGCGCTCTTGCCGTAGAGGCACAGCAGCCAGACCAGCACCGCGAGCAGCGCGGCTTCGCCGAGGCTCAGCAGCACCGCGCCCGGCTCGATCGCGCGCAGGCGCTGGTGGAGCCAGAAGCACGCCACGCCGAGCGGGAAGCCGAGCAGCCCGCGCTGCAGCAGGCGGCCGACCCCCAGCGGGTTGAACTGCACGTACAGCGCCCAGGCCGCCGCCGCGGCGACCAGTACGGTGAGCGCCAGCGCCCAGCGCCCGCGCCCGAACAGCGCCGCAGCGAGCACGTAGAGCACCATCTCGACCGCCACCGCCCAGCTCACCGGAGCGAAGAAGTTGCCCGCCCCGCGCACGAACGCGTCGAGCAGGAACACCCCGCGCCACAGCTCGGCCAGCGGGTGCGCCTCGTTCAGCACCGGGCGGAACACGAGGAACTCGAGCGCCACGAACAGCGCCACGGTGACGATATGCAGCGGATAGACCCGCCCGAGCCGGATCAGCACGAACCGCCAGCGCGGGTAGCCGTGCGCCAGCCGCGCGCCGTAGCTCGCCGTGATCACGAAGCCCGAGAGCACGAAGAAAAAGTCGACCAGCATCCAGCCGTGGCGGAATGGCCTGAGGCCGGCGATCCAGCCGAAATCGCCCATGTGGTAGAACACGATGCACAGCGCGGCGAGGCCGCGCAGCGAATCGAGCGCGATGAAGCGGCCGGGCAGCCGGGCGGCGGCGGCCCCGCCCGCTACCACCACTTCTCCGGCATGGCCGCAAACCCCGCGCGCTGCTCGATCGCCAGCCCGGCGTTGAGCACGCCCTGCTCGTCGAACGGCTTGCCGATCACCTGCAGCCCGAGCGGCAGCCCGTCGCCATTGAGCCCGGCGGGCACACTCATCGCCGGCAGCCCGGCGAGGCTCGCCGGGACCGAGAACACGTCGTTGAGGTACATCGCCAGCGGGTCGTCGAGCTTGTCGCCGAGCGCGAACGCGGCGGTCGGGGTGGTCGGCGCGAGCAGGACGTCGCACTTGTCCCAGGCTTGCGCGAAGTCGCGCGCGATCAGCGCGCGGACCTTCTGCGCCTTGGTGTAGTAGGCGTCGTAGAACCCGGCCGAGAGCACGTAGGTGCCGATCACGATGCGGCGCTTGACCTCGTCGCCGAATCCGGCGGCGCGGGTCGCGGCGTACATCTCCTGCAGGTTCGCGCCCTCGGGAAGGTCGCGCAGCCCGTAGCGCACGCCGTCGTAGCGCGCGAGGTTGCTCGACGCCTCGGCCGGCGCGACGATGTAGTACGCTGGCAGCGCATATCTCGTGTGCGGCAAGCTGACGTCGACCACCTCGGCGCCGGCGTCCTTGAGCCAGGCGATCCCGTCGTCCCAGCTCTTGAGGATCTCGGCGTCGGTCCCGTCCATCCGGTACTCGCGCGGGATGCCGACTTTCTTGCCGCGCAGGTCGGCGTCGAGCGAGCCGGCCCATTCGGGCACCGGCAGGTCGAGGCTGGTCGAATCCTTCGGATCGAACCCGGCCATCGCCTCGAGCATGATTGCGCAGTCCTCGACCGAGCGCGCCATCGGCCCGGCCTGGTCGAGCGACGAGGCGAAGGCGACGATGCCCCAGCGGCTGCAGCGGCCGTAAGTCGGCTTGATCCCGGAAATGCCGGTGAACGCCGCGGGCTGGCGGATCGAGCCGCCGGTGTCGGTCCCCGTGGCCGCCGGGCACAGCCGCGCCGCGACTGCAGCCGAGCTGCCGCCCGACGAGCCGCCCGGCGTGAGCGCCGCGTTGCCGCCGTCGTTGCGGCGCCAGGGCGAAATCACGTTGCCGAAGTACGAAGTCTCGTTCGACGAGCCCATCGCAAACTGGTCGAGGTTGAGCTTGCCGAGCATGCCCGCCCCCGCATCCCACAGCTTCTGGCTGACGGCGCTCTCGTACTCGGGCACGAAGCCTTCGAGAATGTGGCTCGCCGCGGTGGTCTGCACGCCGCGCGTGGCGAACAGGTCCTTCATCCCGATCGGCACGCCGGCCATCTTGCCGAGCGGCTTGCCCGCGGCGCGGTCGGCATCGACCTTGTCGGCGGCCTCGAGCGCCTTCTCGGGCGTGGCAACGATAAAGGCGTTGAGGCCGGCGGCCGCGGCCACGTTGGCGTTGAACGCCTCGGCCGCCTCTCGCGCGGTGAACTCGCCTGAGGCGACCCCGTCGCGGATCGCCTTGACGCCGAGAGTGGTCAAATCACTCACAAACAAACTCCCGTCACCCCGGCAAAAGCCGGGGCCTTGTGCAGGTCAGCGCACCGCTCGCGGCACGAGGTCCCGGCGTTCGCCGGGATGACGGCAAGCGCGCAGGCCATCATTCGATCACCTTCGGCACGCCGTAAAACCCGTGCTCGGGCGCCGGCGCGTTAGCCAGCACCTTGTCGCGCACCCCGCCGCCGGTCAGCGGATCGGCATCGACCACGTCGTCGCGCAGCCGCAACGCCTGCGGGATCACCGCGGTCATCGGCTCGACTCCGGTCACGTCGACCTCGCCGAGCTGCTCGACCCAGGCGAGGATTCCATTCAATTCGGGCACCATCCGGTCGAGCGCGGGCTCGTCCATGCGGATGCGCGCGAGGCTGGCGATCTTCGCCACGGTTTCGCGGGTGACTGACATGCGCGCGGCGTTAGCGGGGCGGTGGGCTGCCTTCAAGCGGTGTCACGGCGTCTTCGACCGGATCCGCCAGCGGCTTGCCGTCGACGAAGATGTAACGCTTCTCGATGGTGCGGATTTCCACGACGGAGTCTTCGGTGAACTTCTCCGCGGCCGCGGCTACGGCCTCTCCCGCATCTTGGGCGGCGGCCTCGGCTGCGGTCACAGGAACGAACGGAAGCGCAACTTCCTCGAATGTCCGGCCTTGGACAATCGCCACCATCCGCTTCCCGTTGCGCGCCCGGCCCGTCTCGATCGCCAAGCAGTGCTCGTGGCAGGTCCACGGATTGGCCCTGAGATAGTCGAGAACGAAGCTTCGCAGTGCGGGATCGTCGGATTGCATCCGCAGATCGAAGTCCTCCGCGGAACGAATCGGCTGCTCGGAGTAAGGGCGGCTTTGTTGTAGCTGCGCGACGGCGGCCAGCTCGGCGATCTGGCCGGTGCCCTTGGCCAGCCGGTCGAGCGCCAGCCGTCCCGACTCACCGAAATCCCAGCGCAACGCAGCATAGTCGAACTCGTCCGGCGCCACCGCGCCGCTCTCAAGCCGAGCAACCTGATTGCGCGCCGAGATCGCGCCGAAATCCAGGATCGGCAGCGCCAGCAGCACCGCCAGGCCGCACACGAAAAGCCCAAGGTGGAAGGTCGCCTTGCGCAGGTAGCCGGCCCAGCCGCCCTTGCGCCCCCGCGCCAGCGCCACCCAGTACCCGACCCCGCAGACGCAGGCGACGACGATCGCCACCAGCGCCCACAGCCGCTCGGGCGCAAGACCGTACTGGTTGAGCCGCAGGCCCATCGAGAACGCCGCGAACACCGCCAGCGGCAGGATCACCGCCGCGAGCGCCAGCCCCGCGCCGCGCATCACCCGCGAGCGGGTCATCGCCGCATCGTCCTGCCGCGCGATCGCATTGGCCAGCACGAACGAGCCTGCCGCACAGGCGAGCAACAGCGGCGTCGCGCTGCGCGTCGCATCCCACAGCACTTGCGGGCCCGAGATCAGCGTCGCACCCAGGAACACCGTCAGCCCGAACGCCAGCGGCACCGCGAGCAGCGAGGCGACCAGCAGCACCACCGTCTGCAACGTCGCGATCACCTTCAGCTGGTTGCGCAAGGTGCCCAGCGCCGCGCCAGCCGCAAGGCCCGAGAAGGTCCAGCCGAACCAGCCTTCGTTCATCGCGTCGCGCAGGAAATCGATCTCGAGCAGGTGGAACAGCTCGGACAGCAGCGCGAGCACGACCCACGAGATGCCGGTGAACGCGAGCGCCCCGGCCGCGCTGATCGCGTCGGTCCACACGTGGCCGTAGATCTCGGCATAGGGCGTTGCCATGCGCCGCCGGTGGAAGTCCGCCCGGAACAGCGGCAGCGCGAGCGCGCTCGCCACCACGCCGGCAGCGAAGCCGTACTGCTCGTCGGGCAGGCTCTCGCCATAGCGCACCGCGCGCCAGGTCAGTCCGGCCATCACCGCGCCGATCGCCAGCGCGAACAGCGAGGGCGCCTTCCAGCGCCCTTCCTCGAGCGTAAACCCGGCGGCGATCGCGCCGAAGAACACGAACGCCGCCAGCGCCACGCGCCAGGCGACGTCGTCGTTCTGATGGGTGACGAAATGGATCAGCAGCCCGGCCAAGCCGAACAACGCTGCCAGCAGCCACGGCCGCAACGGCCATTCGGCCTCGCCGCGCTCGGGTTCGAAAACGACCCGATCGGTCTCGCCGGCTGCCGTGTCTGTCATGCCTGGTCCCCTCTGCACCAGGCAAAGCTATGCCCGAAAGTCACCTTCCGGGCATGAGCAATTCATGAGGATTGGCTGAAATCGCCTACTGCGCGGTCTCGGGCGTAGGTACCGGAGCCGGAGCCGGAGCCGGAGCCGGCGCGCCCGGGGCCTGGCCTTCGCCGCCCTGCGCCTGCTGCTGCGCCATCATCATCTGCAGCTGGTCGACCTTCCGCTGGGCGTCGGCCATCGGCATGAAGTCGACGAGCTCCATCTCAAACGTGAGGTCGGCGTTCGCCGGGATCGGCGAGCCGGGCGGCGGGGTGGCGCCGTAGGCCTTCTCGGCCGGGATCGTGACCGTGTACTTGCCGCCCTTCTGCATCTGCAGGATGGCCTCCTGGAAGCCGGGGATCACCCCGTCGAGCTGCATCGGCGTGCCTTCGGGCATGATGCCTTTGATCGGCCACGGCGATTCCTGCGACCGGTCGAACTCGGTGCCGTCCTCGAGCTTGCCGACGTACTTGACGAACACCACGTCGCTCTTCTGCGGATTGCCGCCGGTGCCCGCCAGCGTTTCCTCGACGTCGACCGACGCGGGCCGGGCGATCCACCACGCCGCGCCGCCCGCGAGCAGCGCGCCGATCACGATACCGAGAAACAGCATGATCAGCGAATTGCGCGAAACCGGCTGCAGGGGAGCGCGGGTAACTTCGGCCATGTCAGGGGGTATCCTGGATACGAAAAGGGCGCGGCTATCGGACCCCGCGCCCCTTTGGCTTAGCTGTGGTGCTGTGGCAAGCAAGTCGGGTCTGCCGGCTCCCCTCGGGGGAAACCGGCGAACCGGCCTACTTGACGCCGTCGCGCTCCGCGCGCTTGCGCTCGAGCTTGCGCGCGCGGCGCACCGCGGCGGCCTTCTCGCGCGCGCGCTTCTCGCTCGGCTTCTCATAGTGGCGGCGCAGCTTCATCTCGCGGTACACGCCCTCGCGCTGCAGCTTCTTCTTGAGCGCGCGCAGGGCCTGCTCGACGTTGTTGTCGCGAACCATGATCTGCATAAACTAAAGCCACCTCTTGCAATTTCTACCCGGGAGAGCCCGCGAGATCGGCGCGGGATACACCATATTGTACCAATGAAATTGGGCGCCGAATCCCTCAGGGACCGGCTCGAACGGCGGGCGCATAAGGGAATCGCGCGGCCAAGGCAAGGGTTTCGGGACAGGCCGGCGCTGCCGCCGGCCTTGCTGGTTGCGAGAGGTTTGCCTGCGCCCCCGATGCGGCTAAGGCCGCCGGCATGAATACCCCCACCCCCCTGATGGCCGCGCTGCATGTCGCGCTTGGCGGCGCGATCGGCTCGGTGCTGCGCTACGAACTCGGCCGCGCGATGGCGTACTGGCTCGGCCCGCAGACTGTCGCCGCGTTTCCCTGGGCGACGCTGACGGTCAACATCGTCGGCAGCTTCGCGATGGGCCTGCTCGCCGGCGGCCTCGGCCGGCTCGGCGCGGGCGGCGAGCCGCTGCGGCTGCTGATCGGCGTCGGGCTGCTCGGCGGCTTCACCACCTTCTCCGCCTTCAGCCTAGAGATGATGATGCTGGTCGAGCGCGGCCAGGCGGCGCAGGCATTCGTCTACGCCGCGGTCTCGGTGCTCGCGGGCCTGTCGGCGCTGTACATCGGCATGATCGCCATGCGGCTCGCGGCATGACCGAGCCGAGGAATCCCGGCGAAGTCCGCCAGTTCACCGTCCAGCCCGACGACGACGGCGTCCGGCTCGACCGCTGGTTCAAGCGCCACCTGCCGCAAGTCGGCTTCGCCACCGTCTCGCGCTGGGCGCGCACCGGGCAGGTCCGGGTCGACGGCAAGCGCGCCAAGCCCGAGGACCGGCTCGCCGCCGGCCAGGTCGTGCGTGTGCCGCCCGGCGCCGAGACCAGCGCCAAGCCCAAGGCCCAGCGACGCCCGCTGACCGCCGACCAGCTCGCCCAGGCCGAGGCCATGGTGCTCCACAAGACCCAGGCCGCGATCGTGCTCAACAAGCCGCCCGGCCTTG
>DATDLP010000191.1:0-17552 GCA_036519255.1 Croceibacterium sp. | reverse complement strand
TCTACGTCGGCAAGGAGCGGATCCGCCGCGCTTTGCTGCTGTTCGGCCCCGAGGGGCTAGGCCGCGGCTATCTCAACAACCACATGCTGCTGCAGCCGATCATCACCGTCGCGCCCGACGGCAAGACCGCGACCGCGCGGTGGCAGGGGATGGTCATGTTGTCCGAGCCCGGCGCCAACGGTGTGTGGGGCATCGGCCAGTACGAGAACGCCTACGTCAAGGACCGCGGCACGTGGAAGATCGGCAAGCTGCATTTCTACGTGCAGGCGCTGGCCGACTACGACCTCGGGTTCAGCCGCGCGCCGCTGCGCATGGATGGCCCGAGCGCGCTGTTCCCGCCGGACCGGCCGCCGACCGAGGTCTACCGGGCATTCCCCTCGGGCTACACCCCGCCGTTCAGCTTCGTTCATCCGGTGACCGGCGAGCCGCTGCCGGTGCAGCAACCCGCCGATCCTGTCGCGAGGCCGCAACGATGATCCGCCTCACACTCGCCGCGGCGCTGCTCGCCGCCCCAGTCTTGCTTGGCGCCATGCCGGCTCTCGCGCAGACCACGGACGAAAAGCTCGACGCGCTCGACGCCCGCATCACCCGGCTCGAGGACATGAACGCGGTCGAGCGGCTGCAGAAGACCTACGGCTACTTCGTCGACGAAAGCCAGTGGACTCGCCTGTCCGAGCTGTTCTCCGAGGACGCCACGCTCGAGATCGGCGGCAAGGGCCTGTTCCTCGGCCGCGCGCGCGTGCTCGAATACATGCAGACCGCGTTCGGCGCAGACGGCGTGAAGGACAACGTGCTCGCGCAGCACATGCAGTTCCAGCCGGTCGTCGACATCGCGGCCGACGGCAAGACCGGCTGGGTGCGCAGCCGCGCCTTCGTGATGAGCAGCGCCGGCTGGGGCCTGCCGCTGTACGAGAACGCGTACGAGAAAGGCGAGGACGGAATCTGGCGCATCAGCCGCCTGTCGGGCCCGTTCACGATGTACACCAACTGGGACGGCTGGGGTAAGAACGCGCTCAACAACACCTGGCCCGACAAGTTCGACCCGCCGCCCGACCTGCCGCCGTCGACGGTCTACCTGACTTATCCGGCCTACTACATCGTGCCGTTCCACTACCCGAACCCGGTCACCGGCCGCGCCTTCGCGCCCGACACGGGCCAGGTGGGCGCCTACCACCGGCCGCCGGGCACCGCCGAGCAGGCGCAATCGCTCGAGGTTGGCCGCCTCGCCGACGGCACCCAGCCGATTGCCGAACCACCGAGGAATTGATGACCTTTCGAAGCCGATTTGCCCCGCTGCTTGGCGCGCTCGCCCTGCTGGTCACGCAGGTGGCTGCCGCCGATCCGCTGGCCACCCCGGCCGCCGGCGAGTGGCCGAGCGACGGGCGCGACTACAGCGCCCAGCGCTACAGCCCGCTGACCCAGATCGACCAGTCGAACGTCGGCCAGCTCGGCCTCGCCTGGTACGACGACCTCGACACCTACCGCGGCGTCGAGGCGACCCCGATCTACGCCGACGGCGTGCTCTACAACACGCTCGCGTGGAACGTGACCACCGCCTACGACGCGCGCACCGGCAAGCGCCTGTGGACGTACGATCCCCAGGTGCCGCGCGAGTTCGGCCGCTACGCCTGCTGCGAGCCGGTCGCCCGCGGTCTCGCGATGCACGGCGACAAGGTGATCATCGCCACGCTCGACGGCCGCCTGATTGCGCTGAACAAGGCCACCGGCCAGCCGGTGTGGACCGCTCAGACGTTCGACCACGACATGCCCTACTCGATCACCGGCGCGCCGCGCGTGTTCGGCGACAAGGTCGTCGTCGGCCAGTCGGGTGGCGATCTCGGCGTGCGCGGCTTCGTCTCGGCCTGGGACGTGAACACCGGCGCCAAGCTGTGGAAGTTCTTCCTCACCCCGGGCGACCCGGCCAAGGGTCCCGACGGCGAAGCCTCGGACCCGATCATGGCGATGATCCGCCCGACCTGGTCGCAGGACGGGTTCTGGAAGACCCTCGGCGGCGGCGCCAACCCGTGGGATTCGATCGCCTACGATGCCGAGCTCGACCTGGTCTACGTCGGCACCGGCAACGCCAGCCCGCACTCGCGCTTCTACCGCTCGAACAACGAGGGCGACAACCTGTTCGTCTGCTCGATCGTCGCGCTCCACGGCAAGGACGGCAGCTACGCCTGGCACTACCAGATGAACCCGGGCGAGGAGTGGGACTGGACCTGCACCAGCTCGATCATCACCGCCGACATGACGATCGACGGCAAGCCGCGCCAGGTGCTGATGCAGGCGCCGAAGAACGGGTTCTTCTACGTGCTCGACCGCAAGACCGGCGAGTTCATCAGCGCCAAGAACCACGTGATGCAGAACTGGAACGAAGGGTTCGAGCCCGGCGGCCGGCCGATCACCAGCGAGGCGGTGCGCTACGGCTTCGATCCGCGGCTCGTCATGCCGGGGCCGGGCGGGGCGCACAACTGGTTCCCGATGGCCTACAGCCCGCGCACCCGGCTGGCCTATTTCCCGGCCTACCAGTCGGGCTTCGTCTACGCGCTGGCGCCCAACTGGCAGCCGCAGCCGATGCGCTCGAACAGCGGGTGGGGCGGCTACACCGGCGAGGCCGCGGCCAAGCGCCCGCCGCTGCAGGCGCAGGCCAACGCGATCGAGAAGGCCTGGCTGACCGCGTGGGATCCGATCAACCAGCGCCTCGCCTGGCAGGTCGAGCTGCCGCGCCACGGCAACGGCGGCGTGTTCGTCACCGCCAGCGACCTGGTGTTCGAAGGCACCACCAAGCAGACCTTCTCCGCGTTCGACGCGCGCACCGGCCGCGTGCTGTGGGAGTTCCCGACCCAGAGCGCGCCCGTGGCGGGCGGCATCACCTACATGCTCGACGGGGTGCAATATATCGCCATCAACGCCGGCTGGGGCGGCGGTGCGGCGCAGATCGAGCAGTCGGCCGGCACCGAGCTGCCGCGCGCGCCGGCGCGGCTGCTGGTGTTCAAGCTCGGCGGCACCGCGCAGCTTCCGCCGCTCGACACCGCCGCCGCTGCGATCCCGCACCCGCCGCCGCTGCGCGCGAGCGAGGCGCTGGTCGCGCAAGGCGCGCAGCTGTTCGCCGAGACCTGCGCCGTGTGCCACGGCTCGCGCGCGATCGGCGGGGTCAAGGACTTGCGCCACATGACCGCCGAGACGCACGGCAAGTTCAACCAGATCGTGCTCGAGGGGCTGTACCTCGAGAAAGGCATGGGCAACTTCTCCGACCTGCTGAACAAGGAGCAGGCCGACGCGATCCACGCCTACCTGATTGCGCGGGCGAACGAGGACTGGGGGCGGAGCGACTGAGGGTCTCAAGTCCTCCCCATCCTCGCTTCGCGAGGATGGGGAGGATTGGAAGGAGCACCGCCGGTTATTCCTATTCCGGCAACCCCGCGTCCAGCCGCTCGGTCAGCATCACCAGCAGCTCGTTGAGTTCGTCCATCCGCTCGGTCGCCACTCCCTCGAGCAGCCGCTCGCGCAGCGAGTCGGCGATGGCGAAGATCTCCTCGAGCACCTTCTCGCCCGCCGGGGTCAGCCGCAGCTGCTTGGTGCGGCGGTCGGCCGGGTCGGCCAGCCGCTCGACCAGCCCGTCGGCCTCGAGCGTGTCGAGCATCCGGGTCATCGTCGGGCCCTCGATCCGCAGCCGCTTGGCGATGTCGACCTGGGCGCTCAGCGAGGGCGAGTTGATGATCGCCGCGAGCGCCTCCATCCGCGCCGAGCTCTGCCCGATCAGCCGCAGCCGCTCGTCAAGCAGCGAGCGCCAGCGGCGCGCGACGAGCACGAGGTTGACCGTCACGCGGATGTCGCGCGTCGTCCCGCCCTCGCGATAGGTGGCGAAGTTCGACTTCGTGCGCTTGGGCCCGTCCTGGCCGCTTGCCGTCGTGCTCATTGCTCTCCCGCCTTGCAGCAGCCGTCCCAGTCCGATCCGCCTTGGCGATTCGACCGGGCAGCCGTGAGTGCGCGGAAAAAATATCCGCTCCCCCGCGGCGAGGGTAAGCGGGTGCGGACGCCGCTTGTCAAGAAATGCAGACGCGGCTTTCCAGAATCGCGACCGGCCGCTATTGTGATTTGACTTTGTCCGCCACGGTTCGGCGGCGCCGCTCGGGCGCAACGGCACCGGGTTCGCAATCGGGAGAATTCCATGGCCTATAAGGTCGAGATCAACGGCGAGGCACGCGAGCTGGACGTGCCCGGCGAGATGCCGCTGCTGTGGGCGCTGCGCAACGAGCTCGGGATGGTCGGCACCAAGTTCGGCTGCGGCGTGGCGCTGTGCGGCGCCTGCACCGTGCACATCGACGGGGTCGCGGCGCGCTCGTGCTCGACGCCGGTCAGCGCGCTCGCCGGCAGGAAGGTGACCACGATCGAGGCCCTCGCCGAAAGCCCGATCGGCCGCGCGCTGCAGCAGGCGTGGGTCGACGAGGACGTCATGCAGTGCGGCTACTGCCAGGCCGGGCAGCTGATGAACGCCAGCGCGCTGCTGGCGCGCAACCCCCAGCCGAATGCGCAGCAGATCGACAGCGCGATGGCCGGCAACATCTGCCGCTGCGCCTGCTACACCCGCATCCGCGATGCGATCGCCATGGTCGCCGAGAAGGGAACGGCCGATGCTTGAGACCGCGATCGTCAACCGCCGCACGCTGCTCAAGGTCGGGGCGCTCGCCGGCGGCGGGCTCATGCTCACCGCCACGATGCCGATGGTCGCCCGCGCGGCCACCGCGGCGGGCACACCCGCGCTGGCCGAGCTCAACGCCTACGTCTCGATCGCGCCCGACAACGTGATCACGATCGTCGGCAAGAACCCGGAGATCGGCCAGGGCATCAAGACCATGCTGCCGATGCTCATCGCCGACGAGATGGACGCCGACTGGAGCCAGGTGCGGATCACCCAGGCCGACAGCGACGCGCGCAAGTACGGCTTCCAGATCGCCGGCGGCAGCTTCGCCACGCCGATGAACTGGATTCCGATGCGCCAGGTCGGCGCGGCCACCCGGCAGATGCTGATCGGCGCCGCGGCGGCCAGGTGGGGCGTTCCCGCCGCGGGCCTCAGGACCGAGGCGGGCAAGGTGATCGAGGTCTCGTCGGGCCGCTCGGCCACGTACGGCGAGCTGGCGACCGAGGCGGCCCGGCTGCCCGCGCCCGATCCGGCCAAGGTCGCGCTCAAGGATCCGAAGGACTTCCACATCATCGGCCGCTCGATCTCGGGCATCGATTCGCCGCGGATCGTCCGCGGCGAGCCGATCTTCGGCGTCGACACCCAGCTTCCGGGCATGGTCTACGCCGCCTACGAGCGCTCGCCGGTGTTCGGCGCCAAGCTCAGGTCGGCCAACCTCGACGCGGTCAAGGCGCAGCCCGGCGTGCTCGATGCGTTCGTGATCGAGGGCAACGGCAACGCCGAGCAGCTCGTCGACGGCGTCGCGATCATCGCGAAGAACTGGTGGATCGCCAACCAGGCGCGCAAGCACCTGCAGATCGAGTGGGACAACGGCGAGTGGGCGAGCCATTCGTCGAAGGGCTACGACGCGGCCGCGCGCGCGGCGATGGCCGGCGGCAAGCCGCAGGACCAGATCGTCGCGAGCGGCGACGTCGACGCGGCGTTCGCCTCGGCGGCCAAGGTGCTCGATCAGGAGTACGCCTATCCGTTCCTCGCCCACGCGCCGATGGAGCCGCAGAACTGCACTTCGCTGATGCACGAGGACGGCTCGCTCGAGATGTGGGCGCCGACGCAGAATCCGGGCTCGGCGCACGGCGCCGTGGCGCAGATGGTCGGGATCGGCCCCGACAAGCTGACCATGCACATCACGCGCATGGGCGGCGGGTTCGGCCGGCGGCTGACCAACGACTTCATGTTCCAGTCGGCGGCGATCGCCAAGAAGCTGCCGGGCACGCCGGTCCAGCTGATCTGGAGCCGCGAAGACGACGTGCGCAGCGACTTCTACCGCCCGGCCGGGTGGCACCGGCTGCGCGCGGCGATCGACGCCGAGGGCAAGCTCACCGGGTTCGACGATCACTTCGTCACCTTCGATCTCGGCGGTGGGTCGTTCAACCCGGCGGCGATGGCGCCGGACATCTTCCCGGCCAAGTTCGTGCCGAACCTGCGCTACGCCCAGACCAAGATGGCCACCCGCGTGCCGATGGGGGCGCTGCGCGCGCCGTCGTCGAACGCGCTGGCCTACGTCATGCAGTCGTTCCTCGACGAGGTTGCGCACGAGACCGGCAAGGATCTGCCCAAGCTGCTGCTCGAGCTGATCGACGGCCACGAGAAGGAGCCCGACCAGCAGGGCGGCTTCACCGGCGCGACCCCCGGCTTCAACCCGGGGCGCATGCGCGGCGTGATCGAGAAGGCCGTGGCGATGTCGAACTGGGGCAAGCCGGTGCGCCAGGGCCACGCGCTTGGCTTCGGTTTCTACTTCAGCCACCAGGGCTATTTCGCCGAAGTCGTCGAGGCGAGCATCGATAACGGCAAGGTCGCGGTGCACAACGTGTGGGCGGCGGGCGACGTGGGCAGCCACATCATCAACCCGTTCGGGGCGCACAATCAGGTCGAAGGCTCGATCATCGACGGCATCGGCCAGGCGACCGCGCTTGCGGTGGAGATCGAGGGCGGGGCGGCCGCGCAGTCGAACTTCCACGACTACCAGCTGCCGCGTATTTCGATCACGCCGAAGATCCACATCGAATGGGTCAAGTCGGACAACGCTCCGACCGGCCTCGGCGAGCCGGCGCTGCCGCCGGTGATCCCGGCGCTGACCAACGCGCTGTTCGCCCTCACCGGCAAGCGCGTGCGCAGCCTGCCGATCGATACGAAGCTGCTGGTCTAACGGGAGCGTAGCAGATGCGGGCCGCGGTCAGATCGTTCGGATTTGCCGCGGCCCTCGCTGCTTCGCTCGCCGCCACCGGCGTTTCGGGTCAGCGAGAGGTGACCGTCCCCAAACCCGATCTCGCCGATGCCGCCGCGGGGGTATACCGCGGCGACGTCATCTCGGACTCGCGCGGCTCGTCGCGCTCGGACGTGACGATCACGATCAGCAAGACCGGTCCGAACACCGTGCAGGTGGCCTCGAGCTACGACCGGCTGCCGACCGTCTCGTCGAAGATCGCGCGCGTGATGGACACGGTCCAGGGCACGGGTACGCCGACCGGACCGCTCGAGGTGTTCCTGCTCGATACCAGCAAGTCGCCGCTGCGCCTCGACCTGACGATCGACGGAGCGTCGTGGTCGGGCGAGAAGGCCGGGTAACCCAATCCTCCCCGAGCTTGCTCGGGGAGGATTGGAATCCTACTCCTCCCACCCCGTCGGGCTCATGTACGGCACCACGATGCCGATCGCCTCGATCTCGTGCATCTGCCCGCCCCACACCTTGTAGATATGGATCGCCGGCATATCGAACCCGGCGCCGGTCGAGGCGCGGATGGTGCGGTACTCCTGGCCCGGCACGCCGATCAGGCGATAGCGCTCTTCCTTCATGTCGTGGTGGAAGTGGCTCATGCCCCACACCAGCCCGGTCACGGTGTCGGCGATCTCGACCCGGCGGTTTTCGATCGTGTCGATGTACTCCCACATGTTGGTGTCCATCTGCGCCTCGCAGCCGAGCCCGCCGAGGTAGGCGAACGCCGGATCGGTCTGGCCGTTGCCGCCCGGCGTGGTGCGGACCATCGGGTTGCGCGCGGTCTGGAAGCCGTTCTCGCGCCGCTCGCAGTCGTCGGCGAACGGGGTCTGGCTGCCGTTGTTGTTGTCGAGCGAATCGTAATAGCTCCTGCCGATGTGGATCAGCCGCCCGCGCGAATCCGCGTACTCGTAGGGCACCTCGCGCATGATCGCCGGACGCGGCGCGGCGAGGTTGGCCAGCTGGCCCGGGCTCAGGTTGCCGGCGAACAGGTGCTCGGCCTCGACGATCTTGCCGTCCGCGCGCTTGAGCCGAATGCCCACCAGCGTCGGCTGGCCCTCGACTTGCATCATCGCCAGCAGCCCGACCTGCTGCGATACCGGATCGGCGACGTGGATCTGATATTCCGCCGGTCCGGCGGTGACGGTGCGCCACAGGCCTTCGCCGGCGGCGATTGGCTTGATGTTCTCGACCGTGACCGCGTTGCTCGCCAGCGGCACCTTCGACGGGTCGTGCGCCACCAGCGCGGCGGCATAGTCGTCGGCAAGCTTAATCAGGCATGCGCGGTCGCACTCCTGCGCCGCAGCCGGTAGCGCGAAAACGAGCGCCGCGGCGCCCATCAGCAGCTTGATGATCCTCATGTCGTCCCTCTTCCCCTCGTCCGGTGTGCTCCGGCTTGACGCGACTTTGCGGCGACTCCGCATCGCGAGCAAGTGTGCCATCAGCCCTCTCCCCTTCAGGGGAGAGGGTTGGGAGAGGGGAACTTGCGCGACGTTGCCTTCGACCCCCTCTCCCCACCCCTCTCCCCTGAAGGGGAGAGGGAGAGTGGCGCTCGGGCAATTCCCGGCTATGACGGGCGGAGTAAAACAATGTCGGGAGAACTTTGGAATATGGCGCGCGGGATCAGGAACTTGCTAGCTGGATCGGCCTTGGCAGCGGCGGTCGCAATGGCCTCACCCGCGATGGCAGCCGACTGCGGCGCGCTCGCGCAGATGGCATTGCCCGGCGGCAAGGTCACCGCCGCCGAATTGGTCGCTCCAGGGGCGTTTCGCCAACCCGCTAGCCCGGGCGCGCCTCCGGGCGTGGGGGCAGGCGCTTACGGCAACCTGCCCGAGTTCTGTCGCGTGCAGGCGACGCTGACGCCGACCAGCGATTCCGACATCAAGGTCGAAGTCTGGCTTCCGGCGAACGGCTGGAACGGCAAGTTCGTCGGCGTCGGCAACGGCATCTGGGCCGGCCAGCTCAGCTACTCCGCGCTCGCCGAAACGATCGCCCGGGGCTACGCGGCGGCCTCGACCGACACCGGCCACACCGGCAACGGGCTGACCGGCGAGTTCGCCGTCGGCCACCCCGAGAAGCTGGTCGATTTCGGCCACCGCGCGGTGCACGAGATGGTGGTCACCGCGAAAGCTGCGATCGCGGCATTCTACGGCAACGGACCGCAGAAATCGTACTGGAACTCGTGCTCGACCGGCGGCCGCCAGGGCCTGATGGCCGCGTATCGCTACCCGGCCGATTTCGACGCGATCAGCGCGATGGCCCCGGCCAACCCGATGACCGACCTGATGACCCAGTCGATGTGGGCCGGCTGGCAGCCCAACCGCGCTCCGGGTGCGATGGTGCCGATGCCGCAAATGACCGCTGTCCACCGCGCGGCCGTCAAGCAGTGCGACAAGCTCGACGGTCTCGAGGACGGGCTCATCGGCCGCCCGGACGTCTGCGATTTCGATCCCGCGACGGTCGAGGGGCTGACGCCCGCGCAGGTCGAGACGGTACGGGCGATCTACAATGGCCCGCCCGGCCTGACCGGCTGGCCCGTCGGAAGTGAGCTGCAGCTCGGCGCGCTGACGCAGGGGCCGCAGCCGTTCCCGGTCGCGCTGACCTACTACTCGCTGCTGGCGTTCGGCGATCGCACGGGGTGGGACTGGAAGACGTTCGACTACACCCGCGATGCCCAGGCCGGGCGCGACTACGGCGCCGGGATCCTCGACGTGCCGTACACCGGCCTCGGTGCGTTCTTCGCCCGCGGCGGCAAGCTGCTGCTCAGCCACGGCTGGACCGACGGGCTGATCCCGGCGACCAACACGCTCAAGTTCTACGACGGCTTGCGGCCGACGCTGAGCGCCGACCAGGCCGCGAACCAGCTGCGGCTGTTCATGGTCCCGGGCATGGACCACTGCGGCGGCGGCGAGGGCGCCAGCCAGTTCGACACCCTCGGCACGATCGACGAGTGGGCGACCACTGGCCGCACGCCCGACCTGATCCACGCCTCGCGGCCGACCGCAGCGAGCGGCCTCCCGGGTGCGCCGCCCGCCGCGCCACGCGCGCCGTTGTCGCGGCCCCTGTGCGCCTGGCCTGCCTACGCCGAATACAAGGGCGAGGGTGACGCGAACGCCGAGGCGAGTTTCCGCTGCGTGACACCCGCCAGGACCTGATGCTCGCGACCGTGCACCGCGCCACCGCCTGGGCCGACGACCGCGCCGCATTGCGCGCGGCGTGCGAGCCGGGCGTGGGGCTGTGCACGATCGTCGGCATCGAGGGCAGCTTCTCGCGCCGCCTCGGCGCGCAGCTCGCGGTGCATCCGGACGGCGCGATCACCGGCAGCCTCGCCGACGGCTGCCTCGAGAAGCAGCTCGCGAGCGAAGTCGCCGCCGCGAGCGAGCCGGTGGTCAAGCGCTTCGGCGCAGGCTCCGAGCTGATCGACTTCCGCCTGCCGTGCGGCAGCGGGCTCGACGTGCTGATCGACCCCGCGCCCGACCGCGCCGCCTGCCGCGCGGTGGCGGAGCGGCTCGACGCGCGCGAGGCTGCGGCGCTGTCCTTGCCGACAGGACTGCTGGCGGAGCGGCGCTACATTCCGGCGCTCCAGCTCCAGCTGTTCGGCGAGGGGCCGGAGCTCGAGGCGCTTGTGGCGCTCGCGGGCGCGGCCGGGGTCGAAGCGCTGGCGCACGGCAAGGACGCTCTGTCGCTCGGCCGCCACCCTGCCGGGCTCTCGGCCGATCCGTGGACCGCCGCGGTGCTGTTGTTCCACGACCACGAGTGGGAGCAGGCGATCCTCGAATGGGCGCTCGCCACCCCGGCGTTCTACATCGGCGCCCAAGGCGGCTTCGAGGCCCGCCGCATCCGGCTCGAGCGGCTCGCGGCGGGCGGCGCGGAACCCGACCAGCTCGGCCGCATCCGCAGCCCGATCGGCGCTATCGCGCACAGCCGCGAGCCGGGCGTGCTCGCCCTGTCGGTGCTGGCCGAGATCGTCGGCGCCTACGAAGCACTGCACCCGCATGGCTGAGCCGCTCGTCGCGATGCTCGCGGCAGGGCGGAGCACGCGGTTCGGGGGCATCAAGCTCGAGGCCGCGTGCGCGGGCAAGCCGCTGGGCCGCTGGGCGGTCGAGGCGGCCGAGAGCGCCGGGCTCGGGCCAGGCGTGATCGTCACGGGGCCGGAAAGGGTCTCGTTCGCCCGCGGCTGGACGCGGCTCGCCAATCCCCGGCCGGAGGACGGACTCGGCACCTCGCTGGCCATCGCCGCGAGCCATGCGCTCGATACGGGCCACGAGACGATGATCGTCATGCTGGCCGACATGCCGCTGGTCGTTCCGGCGCTGCTCAAGGTGCTCGCGGAAGCGCCGGCCCCGATGGCCTTCCTCTATCCGCGCGGCGGCCCCGGCGTCCCTGCGTTGCTCGACCGGCGACTGATCACCGCCGCGGCAGGCCTGACCGGCGACCGCGGCCTCGGGCCGATGCTGCGCAGCGTGAACGCGTTGCCCGCCGGGACGATGCTGTTCGACGTCGATACCCCGGAAGACCTGGCCGAAGCCGAACGTCGGCTGCAGGGGCGTCTATCCGGCGGATGAATCCGCCCGCCCCGTCACCGGCTCGCCCGCGCGCCTGACCGCGATCCGCTCGATCAGCCCGTCGCGCAGCGTGTAGGTCACGATCACCCGCACCTCGATGTAGTCGCCTTTGCCCAGCGCCCCGACCACGAAGTCGGGCGCATCCGCGATCGCAGTGAACCGGCTCGTCGTGTCGCTGACGATCTCCTGTTCGCTTGCGGTGATCGAATGCACCGTCAGGCTCTCGCGCACCCGCTTGAACATCGCGGTGTAGAAGTCGGCGATCGCCTGCTTGCCCTGCATCGGCGGCACCGAGCCGAGCAGCAGCTCGACGTCGTCGGTGTAGAACCGCGTGTAGCGCGACGGATCGCCGGCCGAGAACGCCGCGGTATAGGCGCCGTAGGCGGCCATCTGGCTCGGATGCGGCCCCAGCGGCGCGAGCTTGCTGACGCCCTTCTCCGCCGGCCAGGTCATGGTCCTGAGCCGCCGGACCTTGCCTTCCTCGTTGAGCACGTAATGCGCGAGGAACTTCACCGTCACCGTGTCGCCCGGAAACAGGTGCTGAAACGGGAAGTCCGCCCGCTCTTTCGTGGCGTGGAAATCCATGTCGATCTCGGCGAACAGGTCGCGCCCCTGCTGGACGTACGACACGATCCGCGGGCACTCGCGCACTCCGTCGTGCGCCCAGGCGAGGAAGCGCCGCATCCCCGCGTGCCCCTCGAACGTGCCGCTGCCGCTCTCCATTGCGCAGTCCTCGGGGAACCAGCGCTCGATCAGCCCCTCGTCATCGCCGGTCAGGAAGTCCGCGATGTAGGCCTCGTAATCGAAGGTCATTCGAGCTCCAGTATCACCGCGTCGGCCGCCAGCGTCATGCCCTCGCTTGCCGCCACCACCTTGACCGTCCCGCCGCGCTGCGCGCGCAGGATGTTCTGCATCTTCATCGCCTCGACGGTCGCCAGCGGCTGGCCCGGCTCGACCGTGTCGCCCTCGCGCACGTGCAGCCGCACGAGCAGCCCCGGCATCGGGCTCAGCAGCAGCCGCGACAGGTCGGGCGGCACCTTCTCGGGCATCCGCGCCGCCAGTTCGCCGAGCCGCGCGGGAAGGGCGCGTGCGCGGTGCGTGCGGCCATGCGTGGTGATCAGCCAGTCGAGCCCCTGCCGCGCGACGATCAGCCCGAGCGTCTGCCCGTTGCCGCTCGCGGTCGCCTGCCGCATCCCCGGCTGCCAGTCGCAGGTCCCCTCGACCCGGTGCTGGTCGACCATCGCGTGGCCCTCGCCGAGCGTGACCTGGTAATCGTGAGCTTGTCCAGAGCTCGTCGAAGGGCCGATCCGCACCGCCCACTCGCTCGACACCGGCGGCTGTCCGTTGAGCTGCCCCGACGTCCGCCGCGCCCGTGCCGCGCGCGTGCACGCCATCCCGGCGACGATCGCGGCAATCGTGCGCAGCCGCTCCTCGTCCGCCGGTGCGCCCTCGAAGCCTTCGGGATACTCCTCGGCGATGAACCCGGTGGTCAGCGCACCAGCGCGGAACCGCGGGTGCTGCATCAGCGCCGAGAGGAAATCGATGTTGTGCCCCGGCCCCTCGATCGCAAACCGGTCGAGCGCCGCAACTTGCAAGTCCGCCGCTCCCTCGCGCGTCGGCGCCCAGGTAATCAGCTTGGCGATCATCGGATCGTAGAACAGCGACACCTCGCCGCCCTCGGTCACGCCGTCGTCGACGCGAACATACCCAGGCCCCCTCCCGCTTGCGGGAGGGGCTAGGGGTGGGTCAGTGGTGAGGTGCGCGACTGGCCCACCCCCGACCCCTCCCGCACGCGGGAGGGGAGGAGCATAACGCACCAGCCTCCCCGTGCTCGGCAGGAACCCGCGATAGGGATCTTCGGCATAGACCCGCGTCTCGATCGCCCACCCGTCGAGCGCGACCTCGTCCTGCGTGAACCCCAGCCTCTCGCCCGCCGCCACCCGGATCATCTGCTCGACCAGATCCAGCCCGGTCACCGCCTCGGTCACCGGATGCTCGACCTGTAGCCGGGTGTTCATCTCGAGGAAGTAGAAGCTCTCGCCCGTCGGATCGGCGCCCGAAACGATCAGCTCGACCGTTCCCGCCGAATAGTAGCCCACCGCCTTCGCCAGCGCGACCGCCTGCTCGCCCATCGCCTTGCGCATCGCCGGCGTGACGAACGGGCTGGGCGCCTCCTCGACCACCTTCTGGTGCCGCCGCTGGATCGAGCACTCGCGCTCGTGCAGGTAGACCATGTTGCCGTGCTGGTCCCCCAGCAGCTGGATCTCGATGTGCCGCGGGTCCTCGATGAACTTCTCGATGAACACCCGGTCATCGCCGAAGCTGTTCAGCCCCTCGCGCTTGACGCTCTCGAACCCCTCGCGCACGTCCACCTCGGACCACGCCAGCCGCATCCCCTTGCCGCCGCCGCCGGCCGAGGCCTTCATCATCACCGGAAAGCCTATCTCGCCCGCGATCCGCACCGCGTGTTCGGTATCCGCGATCTCGCCGACGAACCCGGGCACCACGTTGACCCCGGCTGCCAGCGCGATCTTCTTGCTCTCGATCTTGTCGCCCATCGCCGCGATCGCATCGGCGGGCGGCCCGATGAACGCGACCTCGCTCGCTTTGAGCGCCTCGACGAAGCTCGCCCGCTCGGACAGGAACCCATACCCCGGATGCACAGCCTCGGCCCCGGTCGCCTTGCACGCGGCGATGATCTTGTCGGCGCGCAAGTAGCTTTCAGCGGCCGGTGAAGGCCCGATATGCACCGCCTCGTCCGCCATCCGCACGTGCGGCGCGCGCGCATCGGCATCCGAATAGACCGCCACCGTCGCAATCCCCATCCGTCGCGCGGTGCGGATCACGCGGCAGGCGATTTCGCCGCGATTGGCGATGAGGATCTTTGAGAACATCAGTTGGCCTCAGCGGAATCAAGCGGAGGAATTACGAATTCGGAATCCTCGCCGAGATAGCGGCCTGCCCACAGCAGCATTTCGAAACGGCCATCGGACGCTGATCGGGTGATGTAGAATGTCCCCTCGGCATCCAAGGTCGGCTTGGTATAGCTCAGGCAGGAGATCTGCGGCTCGGTGAAGGTCTGAACCGTCGGATAGGTTCGGCCATCGCCGCCGATAACGTGGCCGTAGATGACGCCATGGACATAGGCGTCCGTTCCTTCGTCCCGTCGCTCGACTCGATCGACCAGGAAACGGCCTTCCAGCCTTCGCACGTCCGTCCGGTCCTCGATCTGTCGTGCATAGGTTTCCGGATCGAAATCCGCCGAGCAGGCGGAGGCCGCCTCGGTCCCGGCCGCGACAAGAAAGGCCGCCGCAAGGAAGCGCAACAAGTGCGAATGCGACATCACCTCAAGCCCCTCGAGCGGCGGTTGCGATCCCCATCCGCCGCGCGGTGCGGATCACCCGGCAGGCAATTTCGCCGCGGTTGGCGATGAGGATCTTGGCGAACATCAGCTTTCCTGCTCGAAACGCACGAAATGGACATACTGGTAATTGTCGATCACCCCGTCGGCGCGGTCGTCGTCCTCGGGATATTCCTCGCGCTCGAGGTAGAACCGACCGTAATCGCCGTCCTCGACGAAATAGAACGGGAAGCCGCAGTTGATCGTGCCAGAGATCGATACCCGATAGCGCTCCACGCGTCCCCGCCGCGCGACTTCGACGACGCCGCGGAGCACATAGTTCTCGTCCTGCTCGCGGCCGCCTGGATCGGCACGGAAGGTGCCCACGACCACACGGTCCGCATGGCGCTCCAGATAGCGCTGCTGACGTTGCTTTTCGCGCCTTTGCCGAGCTTCCGTTAGCACCGAACAGGCGGATGCCGTGTCCGCGATGCCGAGCGCCAGGATTGCCGCAGCAATCGCTGTGCTTTGCGCGGTGCGGATCAGGCCCGGGACGGGCTTGCTCCCGTTTGGGATGAGGAGCCTGCGGAACATGGCGCTCGCTATTCGGCGCGGGCCGCGAGATCGCGCAGCTGCTGCGTGCGCAACTCGGTCATGTAGGCCTTGCAGTGTGCCGCCATCATGGGATGGATCTGGCCGCCGCGCTCGAACATGCTTTCGGCGTTGCATTGGGCGTCTCGGAACGCGAGCCAGGCGCGTTGGCTTGCGAGCAGAATCTCGAAATACCCGGGCCGCCCGTCATCGCGAGGACCACCGTTCTCGTCGCGCGCCTTCATAAAGGCTGCCGTTTCCTGCCACTGCGCGTTGAGCGCGCCGTCCGCACTGACCAAGTCCTGTTCGGCGCAACGGTTCAGCTCCGGCTGGATCACTGTGGTGTCGCAGTCGATCGCGTCCGCTGCACCGGCCTGCGCAACGAGGAGAAGCGCGGTGACGCCGATCACTCCGCCGGTTCCCGTGCTGCGCAAGCCCGCAGCGGCTCCTCGCCCGCCAGCGGCACCAGCCCGAGCTTGGCGAACAACGCCTCGTCGGCGTCATCCCCTGCGTTCGGCGCGGTCAGCAGCCGGTCGCCGGTGAAGATCGAGTTCGCCCCCGCAAGGAAGCACAACGCCTGCGTCGCCTCGCTCATGCTTTCGCGCCCGGCCGAGAGCCGCACCATGCTCAGCGGCATCGCGATCCGCGCGACCGCGACGGTGCGCACGAACTCGATGTCGTCGATCCTGGCGAGCGGCGTGTCCGCCAGCATGTCGCCGAGCACGGTGCCCTTGACCGGTACCAGCGCATTGACCGGCACGCTCTCGGGATGTTGCGGCAGGGTGGCCAGCGTGTGGACGAACCCGACCCGGTCGGCGCGCGTCTCGCCCATGCCGACGATCCCGCCCGAGCACACGGCGATCCCCGCCGCGCGCACGCTGGCCAGCGTGTCGAGCCGGTCCGCGAAGCTGCGCGTCGAGATCACCCGCTCGTAGTACTCGGGGCTGCTGTCGATGTTGTGGTTGTAGTAATCGAGCCCCGCCTCGGCGAGCCTATCCGCCTGCTGCGGCGTCAGCATCCCGAGCGTCATGCAGGTCTCGAGCCCCATCGCCCGCACGCCCTGCACGATTGCGACGATTGCCGGCATGTCGCGGTCCTTGGGATTGCGCCACGCCGCGCCCATGCAGAACCGCTGGCTCCCCGCGTCCTTGGCCTGCGCCGCGCGCTGCAGCACCTGCTGCACATCCATCAGCTTGCTGGCTTCCACGCCGCTGTCGGCCGAGACCGACTGCGCGCAATACCCGCAATCCTCCGGGCACCCGCCAGTCTTGATCGAGAGCAGCGTGCACAGCTGCACCTCGCCCGCGCGGTGATGCGCGCGATGCACCTCGGCCGCGCGGAACACGAGCTCGGTGAAGGGGAGGTCGAACAGCGCGGCGATCTCCTCGCGCGTCCAGTCGGTGCGGAGTTGGGTCAATCCCTGTCTCTCATCATGAACTTTGTCAGGAGCACGCCACCGACCAGGGCAAGCACGGGCGAACCGTAGAACATCATCGCGCGTGTCGTTTCGGCGATGCATTCGTTTTCCGATGTACAATCACCCAGCGCGGCGTTCAGCATAAGCGACGATACCATCCAGCCGCTGACCACGACGTACGCCGCACAGCCAAGTTTCTGCCAAGCGGTCAGTGCGGTCCGATCCGAAAAGCTCACTCCGCCGCCTCCCGCACATCCTCGCCCGCGGGCGGCATGTTGTGGCCGAGCAGGCGCAGCAGGTCGGCCGCGCATTCGACCACGTTCGAGCCGGGGCCGTAAATCCCCTGCACCCCGGCGTCACGCAGGAACTGGTAGTCCTGCGGCGGGATCACCCCGCCGGCGACGACCTTGATGTCGGCCCGCCCGGCCGCGCGCAGTGTCTCGACCAGCTCGGGGATCAGCGTCTTGTGTCCGCCCGCGAGCTAGCTCGCGCCGACCGCGTCGACCTCTTGCTCGAGCGCCAGCGTGGCGGCTTCCTCGGGGGTCTGGAACAGCGGCCCGGGGATCACCTCGAAGCCGATGTCGGCAAAGGCGCTGGCGATCACGTTGGCCCCGCGGTCGTGCCCGTCCTGGCCCATCTTGGCGACCAGCAGGCGGGGAGGGCGCCCGAGCCGGCGGCCAACCGCGGCGACGCCCGCGACGACCTGGTCGTAGCGCGCATCG
>DATDLP010000190.1:0-2049 GCA_036519255.1 Croceibacterium sp. | reverse complement strand
GGCCAAGGTGACCGGTGCGGGCCTGTCGCTCAGTGCAACGGGGGCGGGCTCGGCAAGGTCCCGTCCTGGCTACACTCGGCTGTTCGAGGCTGCCAGGGCGTGCGGCCGCTTTCCTGGAGCAAGCCGACCTTCGAGCCGAATGGCAGCTCTCGAACCCGATTCTTCAGCTTCATCCCGGACAGCGGACCTCAGCCGGGAGTGCCCTGGGACGGCAAGGTGTGACCCTGGCTGTGTAAAAACGCGACCGATGGTAAGATTCCTCGACGGCTGCGGGGGAAGCGGATGGGGCGTTTTGTTGAGGGGTTGGATCGCAACCAGACGACATTGTTTCCCGAGTGCCTGGATGACTGGATCGAGCAGGACAACCCTGTCCGCGTGATCGACGCTTTTTGTGGATTCGATCGATTTGGGTGAGCTCGGGTTCGACGGTGTCGTGCCCGAGACGACGGGTCGGCCTGCCTATCATCCCTCGGTCCTGCTCAAGCTCTACATTTACGGCTACCTGAACCGGGTGCAGTCGAGTCGACGGCTGGAGCGGGAGGCCGGACGCAACGTTGAGGTGATGTGGCTGATTGGGCGGCTCGTCCCCGATCACAAGACCATCGCGGACTTCCGCAAGGACAATGGCCGCGCCATCCGCCAGGTCTGCACACGCTTCGTCGGGCTGTGCCGCGAGATGGGCCTCTTGGCCACCGCCAGCATTGCGATCGACGGCAGCAAGTTCAAGGCGGTGAACAACCGCGACCGCAACTTCACGCGCGCCAAGATGGCGCGGCGGCGGGCCCAGATCGAGGCGAGCGTCGCGCGCTACTTGCAGCAGCTCGACACCGCCGACCGGCAGGAGCCCTCCGAGGCGCTTGCGACCAAGATCGCCGGGCTGAGGGAGAAGATCGCGAAGCTCGGGGATGAGATGCGCCGCCTCGCAGGCATCGAGGCGCGGATGCTCGCGAGCCCCGATCAGCAGGTCTCGCTGACCGATCCCGATGCGCGCTCGATGGCGACGAGCGGCCGCGGCTCTGGCGTCGTCGGCTACAACGTGCAGGTGGCGGTCGAGACGGAGCACCACCTGATCGTCGCGCACGAGGTGACCAACGTCGGCTCGGATCGCTCGCAGCTCGCCGCCATGACGAAGCAAGCGAAGGCCGCTCTCCAAGCGGAGACGCTCGATGCAGTGGCCGATCGCGGCTACTTCCACGGCGAGGAGATCCTGGCCTGCGAGCAGGCGGGGATCGCGGTCACGCTGCCGAAGCCGATGACCTCCGGCGCGAAGGCCGAAGGGCGCTTCGGCAAGCAGGACTTCGTCTATAAGCCGGAAGAGGACGTCTATCGCTGTCCGGCCGGCGAGAAGTTGAGATACTATTACACGAATGTAGAGAACGGTCTGACGCTACGTCGCTACTGGACGACCGCCTGCCAGACCTGTGCGATCAAGAGCCGTTGCACACCGGCCAAAGAGCGTCGGATCACCCGCTGGGAGCACGAGCATGTGCTCGAAGCCGTGCAGCGGCGGCTCGATGAGAACCCGGAGGCCATGCGCCAGCGGCGCGAGACGGTGGAGCACCCCTTCGGCACGATCAAGGCACGCATGGGTGCAACGCACTTCTTGATGAAGACGCTGCCGCGTGTCTCTGGCGAGATGGCCCTGCACGTCCTCGCCTACAATCTCACCCGCGTCATGAACATCATCGGCATCAAGCCGCTGGTTGCTGCAATCGGGGGATAGGAGGGGCGCCATCACGCGCGTTCCAAGGCACTGAGCGGCCTGCTGCGGCACAGCGGCGAGTATCCGGGCGTCGGTCCAACCGAGAAACGGCGAAACTGCTCTTCTCAAGCGCGTTGCCGTGCACCCGTCGCGCTGTAGACCGTGCATCCTTCCGCCAGCGCGTTTTTACACGACCAAGACCCAAAGGAGACGCCTCGCGCACGCGCTTCAGGCTAACCTCACTCGCTTCGCGAGCTGATATGGTTCCTCACCAACCTCTGGCCTGCCCAGCGGCAACTGGAGCGGGTCTGCGGGTCAGTTCTTGTTCACTCGGTCTTCGCCGCCTT
>DATDLP010000189.1:0-3860 GCA_036519255.1 Croceibacterium sp. | reverse complement strand
TCTACGTCACCGAGCTGCACCGCCGGCTGGTGGCGACGGGATCGCCCGTCAGCGCGGTCGGGTGCCATCCCGGCGTCGCGCTGACCGAGCTGATGCGCCACACGCCGGGCGCCTCGCTGCTGCGGCCGCTGGCGCGCGTGCTGCTCAACACGCCGGCGCAAGGTGCTTGGCCTGCGTTGCAGGCGGCGACCGATCCGCGGGCGGTGTCGGGTGGGTACTACGGCTCGATCGGCTGGCGCGAGATGCGCGGCCCCTCGGGCGAGGCCTGGCGCTCGCCGCGCTCGCGCGATCCCGAGCTCGCGCGCCGCCTGTGGGAGGTCTCGATCGAGCTGACCGGCATCGATCCCGGGCTTCCGCCGGCCGCGTGAGGGCGCAGCTCGTTCTTCTCGCTGCGGCCGCGCTCGCCTCGGCCGCGAGCGCGCAGCAGGACGACCCCTCGCTCGCGCCTTATGCCGAGATCGCGGAGTCGGTCAGGCTGGCCGACGGGCGCATGCTCCACCTGACCTGCATGGGCGAGGGCGCGCCGATGGTGATCCTCAGCGCCGGCCTCGGCGACTGGGGCGTGGTGTGGAACAAGGTCCAGCCGGCGATCGCGCGCACGACGCGCGTCTGCGCCTGGGATCGTGCGGGTTTCGGGCTCAGCGATCCGAGCCCGGCGGAGCAGACCGCGGCGGCGAGCACCTCCGATCTCGAGCAGGCGCTGGCCACGCGCCCCGGTCCTTACGTGATCGTCGGGCACTCGCTCGGTTCGTACGAGAGCCTGCTGTTCACCGACCGCCACCGGGCAGAGGTCGTCGGCATGGTGCTGATCGATCCGAGCTTCCCCGATCAGTGGAATCGCTTCGCGCGCGTCGCGCCGGCCTTCAGTCTCGCCGATCAGCAGCGCGGCAGTGCGGTCATGCGCCAGTGCGCCGCAGACTTGCGCAGCGGTGCGCTGGGGCCGGGCACGCCGGACTCGGCGGGCTGCCTTGCGCCGTTCCCGCCGGCCTACCCCACAGCGCTGCGCGAGGCGCTGGCCGCGCGGCGCACGCCCGAGGCCTTCGAGACGATGGCTTCGATCAATGACTCGGTCGACGAGAGCGCCACGTTGCTCGTCGATCCGCGGCGCGACTATGGTGCGATGCCGCTGGTGGTACTGACCGCGCCCGAGCGAACCGCGCCCGCCGGTGCCGGCGACGATCTCCCAGCGCAGCTTCCGCGCATCGCCGAGGAAATCCGGCGCGGGCACGAGGAGCTTGCGGCGCTGTCGTCGCGCGGGACCCTGGTGGCGGTCGAAGGCGCAAATCACGGGATTCAGCAGGTCCGGCCGCAGGCCGTGATCGATGCGGTGGAGACGGTGATCGCCGCGGCGCGCGCTCGCTAGGCGTCGCAGCGACGAGGAAAATCCACCGCGAGTCTTCCGCGCCACACCACCAGATGTCGAGTCTCGGAAAGTAAGGCGGACTCAAGATGCTGTGTGGGACTCCTTTCGTTCCGCGTTAACCATATCCGGTTAGCATCCGGCTGGGTCGAACGGGCCGCTTGACGGCGGAGTCCGCAGCCCGCACCCTGTGGATAACTCAGGGGGATCGGACGGTTCATGGGCGAAGTTACGACAATCCGCGCGCCGAAGGCACGCGCCGTGCAGCCGGCCGCGCTGCGGCCGGAGCTGCCTTTGGGGCGCATCCTGCCCGGCGATTGCGTCGAGGCGATGCGCTCGCTGCCTGCCAATTCGGTCGACCTCGTGTTCGCCGATCCGCCGTACAACCTCCAGCTCGGCGGCGACCTCAACCGGCCCGACGGCAGCCATGTCGACGCGGTGACCGATCACTGGGACCGGTTCGACAGCTTTGCGGCCTACGACAAGTTCACCCGCGAGTGGCTGGTCGAGGCGCGCCGGGTGCTCAAGCCCGACGGGGCGCTGTGGGTCATCGGCAGCTACCACAACATCTTCCGCGTCGGCGCGATGATGCAGGATCTCGGGTTCTGGATCCTCAACGACATCGTCTGGCGCAAGGCCAACCCGATGCCGAACTTCCGCGGCACGCGCTTCACCAACGCGCATGAGACGCTGATCTGGGCCAGCATGGGCGAGAAGTCGCGCTATCACTTCAACTACCGCGCGATGAAGACGCTCAACGACGAGCTGCAGATGCGCAGCGACTGGGTCATGCCGATCTGCGGCGGGCAGGAGCGGCTCAAGCAGGACGGGCACAAGGTCCACCCGACGCAGAAGCCCGAGGCGCTGCTCTACCGCGTGCTGCTGGCGACGACCGAGGCCGGCGACGTGGTGCTCGATCCGTTCTTCGGCACCGGCACCACCGGCGCAGTGGCCAAGCGGCTCGGCCGGCAGTGGATCGGCTGCGAGCGGGAATCGACTTATCGCACGGCGGCGCTCGAGCGGATCGAGCTGGCGCTGCCGCTCGACGAATCCGCGCTCGAGACGATGCAGAGCAAGCGCACCGCCCCCAAGGTCGCGTTCGGCGCGCTGGTCGAGGCGGGCATGCTCGCGCCGGGCGCCGTGCTGTTCGACCGCCAGCGGCGCTGGAGCGCGACCGTGCGCGCCGACGGCTCGATCGTGAGCGGGCGCGAGACCGGCTCGATCCACGGCGTGGGCAAGGTGCTGCAAGGCGCGCCGAGCTGCAACGGCTGGACCTTCTGGCACGTCGAGCACGAAGGCGAGGTGCGGCCGATCGACGCGCTGCGGCAGCTTTATCTGCTGGCGGTGGAGGACTGAGGGCAGGGCCCTCATCCAGGCTACGCTAGCTCGCTTCGCTCACAAGCTTTGCTGTCCTTCTGCCGCCGGCGGGAGAAGACTTGGGGGCTCGCGAGACCACCCCTTCTCCCGCTGGCGGGAGAAGGATACGGAGACTTGGCCCCGCAGGGGCTCAGTCGCAGTTGGATGAGGGCCCTTCACCTTGCCGGACAGACTCTACATCCAGCCGCTCACCCTCGTCCCGAGCCCGCAATCGGTGGCCGGCGACGCGATCCGCCTCGCCGGTGGGATGGCCTACGCCCACCTGATCGCGGTCACCGTCACTCGCGACGGGCGCGTCGCGCAGCGCGAGCTGGTAACGCCGTCGGGCATCGACTGGGTGTTCGAACGTTTGCCCGCCGCGCTCGGCGCCGAGGCCGAGGCGCAGTGGGCCGGGCTCACCGCCGCGCACCCGCCGCTGCAGCTGGGTGAGCGCACGATCCGGCTCGACCAGCCGCAGGTCATGGGTATCCTCAACGTGACCCCCGACAGCTTCTCCGACGGCGGCAAGTTCCTCGACGATCCCGAGGAAGCGCAGGCCCACGCCGCGGCGATGCACGAGGCCGGCGCGGCGATCCTCGACATCGGCGGCGAAAGCACGCGGCCCGGTGCGGCCGGAGTGTGGGAAGGCGACGAGATCAAGCGCGTGGTGCCGGCGGTCGAGCATTGCGTCGCGATGGGCGCGGCGGTCAGCATCGACACGCGCCGGCGGGCGGTGATGGAAGCCGCGCTCGCCGCGGGCGCGCACGCGATCAACGACGTCTCGGCGCTGCGCCACGATCCGCGCAGCCTCGAGTTTGCCGCAGCGAGCGGCGTCCCGGTGATCCTGATGCACGCGCCGGGCGCGATCGACAGCAGCGGCGAGGATCTCCACGCGGGGGCGAGCTACGACAATGTCGCGTTCGACGTGTTCGACTGGCTGCGCGCGGCGCGCGACCGGGCGATCCAGGGCGGCGTGGCGCGCGAGCGGATCGTGCTCGATCCGGGCATCGGCTTCGGCAAGACGATGGCCGAGAACCTCGCGCTGCTGAACGCGCTGCCGCTGTTCCACGCGCTCGGCCAGCCGCTGCTGCTCGGGGCGAGCCGCAAGCGCATGGTCGGCGCGCTGAGCAACGAGGCGCCGGCG
>DATDLP010000188.1:0-4160 GCA_036519255.1 Croceibacterium sp. | reverse complement strand
GGCACCACCTTCGCCGCCTACCGCGCCGACACCGGCGCCAAGGTGTGGGAGATGCCGGTGCAGCAGGTGCCGATCTCGGCGCCGATCGCCTACGCGGTCGACGGCGAGCAGTACATCGCGGTCAACGCCGGCTGGGGCGGCGGGCTCGCGCACGTCGAGCGCGCGGCCTACACGCAGCTGTTCCTGTCCAAGCCGCGGCTGCTGGTGTTCAAGCTCGGCGGAACCGCCAAGCTGCCGCCGCTGCCGCCGGCCTCGATGCAGGTGCCCGAGCTGAGCCCGCCGCCGGCGCTCACCGGCACGCCCGCGCAGGTCGCGCTCGGCGAGCGGCTCTACGGCGAGAACTGCGCGCTGTGCCACGGCGTGGGCGCGCGCGGCGGGGTCAAGGACTTGCGCCACATGTCGCCGCAGACCCATGCCGCGTTCCTCGGCGTGGTGCTCGAAGGACAGCGTGCGGCGAACGGCATGGCGAGCTTCGCCGACGTGCTCTCGAAGGAGCAGGCCGAGGCGATCCACCACTATCTGATTTCGCGCGCGCGCGACGACTGGGAGGAATGATCCGATGCTCAAATGCCTGACCGCGCTCGCCGCCGTCGCGCTGCTCGCCGCCGCGCCGGCGCAGGCCGAAGTCACCTACAGCCCGAGCTACGGGCAGGACCGCGCCGAGATCGAGGACCTGATGGCGCGCTACCTGTTCGCGATCGACTACTTCGACTGGGACGCCTACGTCGCCACGTTCGCCGAGGACGGCGAGCTCGAGTTCGCCAGCGGCAAGTCCGTCGGCCGCGAGGCGATCCGCGCCGCCGTGACCCGCTTCTCCGAAGGCATCGGCCGGTTCTACCACACCGCGGACGGCAAGCCGGCCAAGCTGCGCCACGTGGTGCTGCAGACCTCGATCCGCGTCGAGGGCGACCGGGCCTGGGGTCGCTCGCTGTGGCTCGAGATGGCCAACCACGGACCGAACGACGAGCCCAAGATCGGCACTTACGGGCTGTACGAGGACGAGTTCAAGAAGGTCGACGGCCGCTGGCTGATCGCCCGCCGCAACGTGCTCAACGAGTTCATTCCGAGCCGAGGCTCGGGGCCAGAGAATCCGGTCGCGGAGATGGACGCGCTGGCGGAAGCGGCTCGATAGGCCATGAAAGCCTGGCCGCTCCTCTTGGTCGCCGCCGGCGTGAGCGTCGCGCAGATCGCGGGCGCGCCGAAGGCGGCGGCATCGTTGGCACACGAAGAGGCTGCCGCCTCGGGCCCGCGCGACCTGCACATGGACTTTCCGGCCGACCGGCAGGAGCGGCGGCAATTGCCCAACGGCGACGAGTATTTCGCAGCCAGCGGCACGATCACCAACGTCGGCACCGACACGCAGAGCGTTCCAACGATCCTGATCGTACTGCGCGATGCGGACGAGCGCATCGTCTACAGCGTCGAAGTCGAGCCGGCGAAGCGCAGTCTTGCGCCGGGCGAAAGTGTCGACGTCGTTCACGCGATCGCTGACGTTCCGCGCTCCGCGAATGTCGCGGAGATCGGCTGGAAGCCTGAGTAGCGCGCAAAGGTCCCCACCGTGACAGGGTGGAGCGACCGTGAAATCGGTACGATAGCGGTAACATCCCGCGCTTGACCGCGCGCTCTCGTTGCGGCCTAATCGCATCGGGAAGAGCAATGGCCGGCGACCTCGCACCCTCGAACGACACCGAAGCCGCGCGCTTCCTGTTGCGCGCGAAGTTCAGCGCGCCCCCGGCGGACATCGCCGCGCTGAAACAGCTCGGCTATCGCGGCTGGCTCGACGCCCAGTTCGCCAGCCAGCCCGGGCAGACCGGCGCCGAGTGGCTCGATGCCGCAGGCTATGGCGCGATCACCGAGAAGGGCGAGTATTTCTGGCCGCAGTTCGGCGATCACATGATCTGGAACCAGCTGCTCGCCCAGCCCGACGAGATGCGCCAGCGCGCGGCGTTCGCGCTGTCGCAGTTCTTCGTGGTCTCGCTCAATCCGATCGACGGGTTCTGGCCGCCTTACGTGATGGCTGCGTGGTGGGACGTGCTGTCGCGCAACGCGTTCGGCAATTTCCGGGACCTGCTCGAGGAGGCCACGCTCAACACCGCGATGGGCATGTACCTCAACACCAAGGGCAACCTGAAGGAGGACCCGGCGAGCGGGCGCCAGCCCGACGAGAACTACGCGCGCGAGATCATGCAGCTGTTCACGATCGGGCTCTACCAGCTCAATCCGGACGGGTCGCTGAAGCGCGACGGTGCGGGCAAGCCGATCGAGACCTACACGCAGGACGACGTGACCAACCTCTCGCGCGTCTTCACCGGCTACGATCGCGACATGTCAGGCGTCACCCGCACGACCGTCGCGTGGCTCGACTATGGCGTGCCTTCGACCGACTTCTGCAGCGACCCGATGGTGCTCGACCCCGACAAGCACTCGCAGCTGCAGGTCGATTTCCTCGGCGCGCACATTCCCGCCGCGACACCCGGCGGAGAGGCGCTCAAACTGGCGCTCGACCACCTGTTCGCCCACCCCAACGTCGGGCCGTTCTTCGGGCACCAGATGATCCAGCGGCTGGTCACCAGCAACCCGAGCCCGGCCTACGTCGGCCGCGTCGCGGCGGCGTTCGACGACAACGGGCTAGGCGTGCGCGGCGACCTTCGGGCGGTGTGGACCGCGGTGCTGACCGATCCCGAAGCGCTGGCACCCTCGGACCCGGCGATCGGCGGCAAGCTGCGCGAGCCCGTCGCGCGCTACGCGGGCTGGGCACGCACGGTGGGAGTCGCGTCCGAAGGCGGCAAGTGGAACATCTTCGACACCTCCAACGCCGGGCTGTCGCTCGGGCAGAGCCCGCTGCGCTCGCCATCGGTGTTCAACTTCTTCCGCCCCGGCTACGTCCCGCCGAAGACCGCGATCGCCGAGGCCGGCGCGGTCGCGCCCGAGTTCCAGATCGCCAACGAGACCAGCATCGCCGGCTACACCAACTTCCTGCAATGGGCGATCCGCTGGGGGTACGGCGACGTCAAGCCGAGCTATGCGGCGATGCTGCCGTTCGCGCACGACGCGCAGGAGGTGGTGCGCTGGCTCAACCTCCACCTGACCGCCGACCAGCTTTCGCGCGAGAGCTGTGCGCTGATCGAGGCCGCGGTGGCGAGCCTGGGCGTGACGCCGGACAGCGAGGACGCGCAGAAGACGAACGCGCTCGCCAGCGCCTGCCTGCTGGTGATGAGCGCGCCTGAATACCTGGTGCAGAAATGACCGGCATCGTGACCGAAAGCCTGACCCGCCGCGCAATGATGCGCCGTGCCGCGCAGCTGGGCTTCATGGGCGCCGCGGCGCCGCTGGCGATCGAGCTCGCCAGCGCGGGCGAGGCGGCGGCGCTCGCGTCGTCGGGCGACGACTATCGCGCACTGGTCTGCGTGTTCCTCTACGGCGGCAACGACCATGGCAACACGCTGGTCCCCTACGACCGGCCCAATCACGCGCGTTACGCGAAAATCCGCGGCAGCGTCGCCTTCCAGCGCGAGCTGCTCAGGGACACGGTGCTCAAACCCCGCGCGACGCAGACGCTGACCGACGACCAGCAGTTCGCGCTGGCGCCCTACTGCCCGGGGCTCAAGAAGCTGTTCGACAACGGCAAGGCGGCGGTGCAGCTCAACGTCGGCGCGCTCGTGACGCCGCTGACGCTCGCGCAGTACGAGAGCCCCGACCGCGCGAAATACCCGCTGCCGCCCAAGCTGTTCTCGCACAACGACCAGCAGAGCTTCTGGCAGGCGCTCGGGAGCGAGGGCTCGACGGTCGGCTGGGGCGGGCGGCTCGGCGACATGGCGCTGTCGGGCAACGACCAGGCGCTGCTGACCTGCATCTCGGCCTCGGGCAACGCGGTGTTCGTCTCGGGGCGCGACGCGCTGCAGTACCAGATCAGCCCCGAGGGGGCGATTCCGTTCCGGCCGATCAAGCACCTGCCGTGGTCGACCCCGGCGGTGAGCGCGGCGCTCGAGCAGCTGGTGACGCGGCCGAGCCGCCACGCGTTCGAGAACGAGCTGGCGCTGCTCGCGCGGCGCTCGATGGCGATGGAAGGCGTGGTCAACGGCGCGCTCGACAAGGTCGCGGTTCCCGCCCCGTTCGTTCCGGTGCCCGAAGCGAACTCGCTCGCCGGCCAGCTCGCGATC
>DATDLP010000187.1:0-4122 GCA_036519255.1 Croceibacterium sp. | reverse complement strand
GAGGCACCGCCCGTTTCGCCAACGGCGAGGACGCGCTGGTCGACCGCCTTCCGCCACGCGCCAGCGAGGGAGCATCGGTGCGGCTCGAGGTGACCCGCCCCGCCCTTGGCGAACGCGGTCGCCGCAAGCTGGCCCGCGCGCGGCCTACCGACGCCCCGCCCCGCCCCGCTCCGACGCTGGCCGAGCTGTTGCGCGCCGAAGGTCACGAAGTCCGCGTCGTGCGCGAGTTCCCCGCGGGCGATGGGGCGGAGCTCGCGGCCGAAGCCTTCGCCGGCGAGGTCGCGTTCCCCGGCGGCACGCTGCAGTTCAGCCCGACCCCGGCGATGCTGCTGGTCGACGTCGACGGCACGCTCGATCCGCGCGCGCTCGCGCTGGCCGCGGTCGCGCCTTTGGCCGGGGCGTTGCGCCGGTTCGACATCGGCGGCTCGATCGGCATCGACTTCCCCACGCTGGCCGACAAGGCCGACCGTCGCACGGTCGACGAGGCGCTCGCCGCTGCGCTCGCAGGATGGCCGCACGAGCGCACGGCGATGAACGGCTTCGGCTTCATCCAGCTCGTCGGCCGGCTCGAGCGCCCCTCGCTACTGCACCGCGCGACATTCCAGCGCGTTGGAACGGCGGCGCGCAAGCTGTTGCGCCAGGCCGAGTTCCTGCAGGGCCCGGGTGCAATCCTGCTGTCCGGCCATCCCGCACTCGAAGCCCGGCTCGAGCCCGAGTGGCTCGAGGAGCTGGCCCGTCGCACCGGCCGGGAGGTCCGCTGGGAGGCGCGGCCCGGGCTTGCCATCGAAGCCCCGCAAGCCCAACTCGTACCGCGATGAGCAACCGCCCCTGTCCGATCTGCCGCAAGGCGCGCAGCGAGAAATACGCCCCGTTCTGCTCGGACCGCTGCCGCGACCGCGATCTCGCGCAATGGTTCAACGAGGGCTACGCCGTCCCCGGCCCGCCGGCCGATCCGGAAGACCTGGTGCGCGAGGACTGAACCCTCTTGCCAAGCGCGCGCCCGTTCGTCATAGGCGCCAACTCGTTCGCGCGACGGCCCATGAAACGGCCGTCAGCAGGCGACGCCCGGGTAGCTCAGTGGTAGAGCAGACGACTGAAAATCGTCGTGTCGGTGGTTCGACTCCGCCCCTGGGCACCATTCCCTCCCGAGCTTCTGAAACGTCCGCCGGACCCGAGGTCGCGAGGGCGCGACCTTCAGTGCTGCTCTGCATCTTTATGATTTTGCAACGGCTCACTCCCCATCGGCGCGCGAACAAGACGAGCAAGGCCGAGATGGACCGGCCAATCGCACCTGACGGCGGCAGCCCGAACGGATTCTAGGGGGGAAAGATGAACTATCGTCACGCTATTCTGGCGGTTGCCGCCGTGATCGTCGCGGGCACGCTCGTCACCGGCTGTGCGCAGGAGGTCCCGCAGGCCGGTGAGGGCGACAATGCGGAAGTGACGGAGAAGCCTGAACCGGTCACCTTACCGCCGGGCGAATACACGCTGCGATACGCGGATGGCTCCGGCAATACCGACAAGGCCACATTTGCAGCGCTCTGCCCGTCCATGACCAGAGTCACGTTGTGGCCGTACGACGCCAATATCGCTTTCCTCGAAGGGTCGTTCACCGCCGGGATATATTACCCTCGTTATTATCGGGACATTATCCAAAACAACGGAATGCAGACGGGTCCGTCAGAGCTCGATCGCGAAGGAGAGTGTCGTTTTCGAATTGCATTCTCGGGCGCCGCGGGGGGCAATTCCGTCCACTTCGACAAGTTCTGCCGGGTCAGGACCGTCGTCGTAGAGGCCGACCGAAGCGTCGCGGTAAAGATGGTCGACGCCGACAATTGCATCGACGCCTGACACGCAGTCCCTCAACCTCGCCGCGCACCCGCGTTGCTCGGCAAACCGGGTTACGTCAGGCTTGGCCCTGGAGACCTCGGTGAGGAGCGACGGCCGTTGCGGCCGTCGGCTGGACACGCCTTTGCCCTTGCGCGGCCTCCGGCTTTCGGGCTCACTGGCGCAAACGGGAGAGAACACATGAGCTCGGGCGCAAAGCCGCTGTCACCGGCGCGTAGCTGGTGGGCGATCTTCATCTTCATGATCGCGCTGATGTTCAACTACCTCGACCGGCAGCTGATGACGCTGCTGATCACCCCGATCAAGGCCGACTTCGGGCTCAGCGACACGCAGATCAGCCTGCTGATCGGCTTCGCCTTCGTGCTGTTCTACGTGCTCGCCGGAATTCCGATCGCGCGTTTCATCGACCGCGGCCCGCGCAAGTGGATCGTGTCCTCGGCGATCGCCTTCTGGAGCGTGATGACCGCGGCCTGCGGCCTCGCGCAGACCTACTGGCAGTTGCTCGCCGCGCGCATGCTGGTCGGCGTCGGCGAGAGCTGCAACGCGCCCGGCACCTATTCGATGACCAGCGACATCTTCACCCGCGACAAGCTCGCCAAGCCGATCTCGGTGATCGGCATCGGCACCGTCGCGGGCAGCGGGATGGCGCTGCTGGTCGGCGGCTGGCTGGTGACCTGGCTGACCGACCTCGGCCCGCAGAGCTTCCCGCTGGTGGGTACGCTCAAGCCTTGGCAGATGACGTTCGTCATCGTCGGCCTGCCGGGTGTGCTGTGGGCGCTGTTGCTGCTGGCCACTGTGCCCGAACCGCCGAGGCGCGACGTGTCGGGCGGCGCGGCACCGAGCTTCCTCGCCACGGTCGGCCACCTGGGGAGCCGGCGCGACACGTTCGGCCCGATGTTTCTCGCCAACGGCATCAAGGCGATGCTCAGCTTCGGCGTGACCGTGTGGTCGCCGGTCTTCTTCGAGCGCAAGTTCGGCTACGCGCCCGGCGAGCCGGGTCCGACGCTCGGGATCATCGCACTGATCGTGTCCCCGCTCGGGCTGCTGCTTGGAGGCTGGCTGGCGGAACGGATGTATGCCGCAGGCCGCAAGGACGCCAACATGCGGATGGTCTACCTCGTCACGATCCCGCTGATTCCCGTGGCGGTCGCCTTCCCGCTGGTCGAGCAGGCCTGGCTCGCCTTCGCGCTCGTCGGGCTGTCGCTGTTCCTCGGCTCGCTCGGCAGCGGGCCGGCCAACGCGGCGATCCAGTCGGTCACACCGGGGCGCATGCGCGGCACGACCACGGCGATCTACATCGCGATCTACAACGTGATCGGCTACGGCCTCGGCCCGCTGGTGGTGGGCTGGTTCAACGACAACGTGTTTGGCGAAAGCGGCATCGCCAGCTCGATGGTGGTGCTGGCGCTGATCTCGGGTCCGCTCGGGCTGCTGTTCGCCTGGCTCTCGCTCAAGCCTTACGCGCGCGAGATCGGGGCCGCCGAGGCGCGCGGGGATTAGGAACCGCAGCCGCCCGATTGCGCTTCGGCTGGCGGGCGCTATTCCGTCCGCGACAGCTGAAAGGACCCAGTCATGGCCCGCATCCTCGTGCTCTACTACTCCTCGTACGGCCACATTGCGCTGATGGCCGATGCCGTCGCCGAAGGCGTGCGTCAGGCCGGGCACGAATGCGACGTCCGCCGCGTGCCCGAGACGGCGCCGGCCGAAGTCGCCGCCGCGGCGGACTTCCGGGTCGACGACAGCCACGAGCTGATCTCGGGCATCGGCGCGCTGGCCGAATACGATGGCCTGGTGATCGGCGCGCCGACCCGTTTCGGCCGCATGCCGAGCCAGATGGCCGCGTTCCTCGATCAGGCCGGCGGGCTGTGGTACACCGCCGCGCTGGTCGGCAAGACGGCCGGCGCGTTCACCTCCACTGCCGCGCAACACGGCGGGCAGGAGACCACGCTGTTCTCGATCATCACCAATTTGCTGCACTTCGGCTGCACGGTGGTCGGGCTCGACTACGGCTTCAAGGCGCAGAACGGGGTCGACGTGGTGCGCGGCGGCTCACCCTACGGCGCGACCACGATCGCCAACAACGACGGCTCGCGCCTGCCGAGCGAGGTCGAGCTCGACGGCGCGCGCTACCTGGGCAAGCGCGTGGCGAACACTGCGGCCAAGCTGATCGCGTAACAGGAAATCCTCCCTGTCGCGCAGCGATGGGGAGGTGGCAGCCGCCGCAGGCGGCTGACGGAGGGGCTGCGGACGAACACTGCCGTCGCGGGGCCCCAC
>DATDLP010000186.1:0-13187 GCA_036519255.1 Croceibacterium sp. | reverse complement strand
GGCATCGAGGACCTCGATGCTGCTGCTGCCGCGCTCGGCGGTCTGCGCGAGCTTGGTCCAGGTGTGCTCGCGGTCACCATGCAGGTTCAGAGTGCCGCCCATGAGCATGATCCCGCGGTCGCCCATCGTGTTGATGTCTTCACCGGGAATGGTGTTGGTCAGGGTGATGGTCGCGTTGTGCTTGTAGGGACTGGCCTCGCTGCCGATCGCGAGCTCGCCCCCGCGCAGATAGATCCACTCGGTCTCCAGTCCGATGTCGCGGTCGTCCGAGAAGCTGAGCCTGCCCTCTATCGTCAGGCTGCGCAGCGCCGGCGCATCGGCGTCGAGCACTACGTCCATGTCCCGGCCGATGGTGACCTGGTCCCCCGCACCCGGCACTTTGCCCGCGGGCCACGCGGCGGGATCCGACCAGCGCATCCGCTTCATCGCCGCCGGCGGCGCTTGCGTGCCGGCATCCCCGTGGGCCGCGTGGCTTTCCTGGGCAGCGGCGTTCGGTACGCCGCCAAACATCAGCGCGGCCGGAAGGAACAGGCAAGACAGGCCCTGGCGCAGGTTCATGGCATCGATCCCCTCGGGCGGGACTGACGTGTCCCGCGTTTGTTGTGCCGGGGTTTTGCCGCTGGCAGGCCGGTTTGACAACGGTTCTCTCCGCCGGGTGTGGGCTGGGCTTCGGAGTGGGCGCTGATCTGCTGTACTGAAGAGAGCCCGGCTGCTCGGCGTGAGCGAAACCGCCCACGCCGCAACGAAGCGGACTTTCAGCCAGCGCCCGCCAGCGGCCATTCACCTTTCCGCTTGTTCGGACCATCGGCGGCGATGTATCCGCTCTGCCTTCATGAGGCCGGGGGGATCATGGCAGTTCCCATCAAATTTTCGCACGTGCTGTTCCAGACGCGCCGGTACGAGGAAATGCTGGCGTGGTACCAGCAGGTTTTCGAAGCCATAGTCGTCCATGGCGACGCCGCCTTGTCGTTCCTGCGATATGACGAGGAATACCACCGGTTCGCGTTCGCCAATCTGGAGATATTGCGGCCGGAGCCGCTGCCGGGCGCGGGAAAGGCCGAAAGCGGGGTCAACCACCTGTCGTACACTTACGCGAGCGCTGCTGACCTGCTGGAACTCTACGCCCGGCTGCGCGATCTCGGCATCAAACCCTATTGGCCGGTCCATCACGGTATGACCTTGTCGTTTTACTACATGGACCCGGACGGCAATCGCATCGAATTGCAGGTCGATTGCTTCGACAACGAGGGCTCGATCGCCTTCATGAAGAGCGATGTCTTCGCGCAAAACCCGATCGGCATCGACGTGGACCCCGAAGCGTTGCTCCAGCGCTATCGCGATGGTGCGTCGAACGAGGAACTTCTCACACGGCCCGTGGGGCCGATGGCGAAAATACCCGAAGCGCACGGGGTCACGTAAGACCTGCGGCTCGATTCCACGAACCCTGACCGCCCACCACCCTTGGCGGTCGCTCGCCGAAGTCGCGCGCGCCAACGAGCGCCGGTTCCGCCGTTCCGGTCTCGAGCCGGCTAGCCGCCAGGCGGCAAGCGAATGCGACAAGGACTGCGCCGGTAAGCCTGACCGTCATGTGCACACGTCGGAGTGTGCGAGTTGCAGCCCCAAGGCAGAAACCATCAGGACGACTTCCGTCTTTTGCCGCTCGACCGCTTGGCAAAGAAAATCACTCGTTTCATAACCCTCCGCAAACTAGGAATATAAGAGGGACTCATCGTCCCCGGAGAGGGAAAATCCGGTCATGCGTAAGCACGTTCGCCTGTTCATTCACACGGGCCTCGTTCCTGCCTCCTTGCTGCTGGCCATGGGTACCGGCGCCGCCGCGCAGGGTCATGGGGATCACGCCAACATGGCGGTGGACGTGGCCGCCCCGGCCGCGACGACGCGGACCGTGAGGTGGTCGGACGCCTCGGCATGGCCCTCGAGCAAGGTGCCCGTGGCTGGCGAGGAAGTGACCATTCCGCGCGGGACGGAGATGGTGCTCGACGTCAGCCCCCCGGCGCTGCGCAGCGTGACCGTGCATGGCAAGCTCACCTTCGCCGATGAGCGCGATCTCGACCTCGTCACGGACTGGATCTACGTCCCCGGCGGCGAGCTGCAGATCGGCACCGAGGCCAGCCCGTTCCAGCACAACGCCACGATCACGCTGACCGATACGGTGCCCGGTGAGGACATCAACGCGATGGGCGACCGCGGCATCATGATGCTGCGCGGCACGCTCAACATGCACGGCAACCGCGATCACAGCTGGACCAAGTTGTCGCAGACCGCAGCAAAAGGTGCGACCAGCATCGAGGTGCTCGATGCCAACCAATGGCGCGCGGGCGACGAGATCGTGCTCGCCTCGACCGACTTCAACCCGCGCCAGGCCGAACGCCGGACGATCACCCGCGTCAGCGGCAACACGATCAGCTTCGCCGAGCCGCTCGAATACATGCACTACGGCGAGATCACCTTCGGCGTGGACGAGCGCGGCGAGGTTGCCAATCTGACCCGCAACATCAAGATCCAGGCCTCCGAGGATGCGGCGGAAAGCTACTTCGGCGGGCACATCATGGCGATGGGCGGATCGAAAGCCTACGTCGACGGCGTCGAGCTCAACCGCATGGGCCAGCATCTGACGCTGGCGCGTTATCCGATGCACTTCCACATCCTCGGCGACGCGCCTGGCCAGTATATTCGCAATGCCGCGATCCACGACACTTACAACCGCTGCGTGACGGTGCACGGCACCAACGACCTGCGCGTCGAGAACAACGTGACCTTCAACACCGTAGGCCATTGCTTCTTCATGGAAGACGGCATCGAGCACGGCAACGAGTTCGTCAGGAACCTCGCCATCCAGACCAAGTGTCATCCGACCTTGGACTGCGTGCCCACCAACCTCGCCGCCAATGGCGAGAAAGCCGCGCAGTACGCCAATCCTGCGGCCGCCAGGCAAGCCAGCTTTCACAGCGGCAACACCCTGCTGCCTTCGGACAACACGGTGTCATCCTTCTGGATCACCAACCCGGACAACAGCTACATCGACAATGTCGCGGCCGGCTCCGATCAGGTCGGTTTCTGGCTGTCGATCCCGGAACACCCCAATGGCGCCTTCCTTGGGACCGAGGCCAGCCTCAACACCTGGCCGCGCCGCACGCCGCTGCGCGAATTCAGGGGCAACACGGCCCACTCCAATTTCGACGGGTTCCTGATCGACAGGCACATCGACCACGACAACACGTTTGGGCTGGCCTCCATCCCGTTGCTGCCTTTGACGGATCCCACCGATCTGGAGAGCGAAGTGCTGGAGACGCACTTCGAGAACCTGACCGCGTACAAGAACCGCAATGGCGGTCTCTGGGGCCGGGGGGACCTTTACGTGTACAGCAACATGAAACTTGCCGACAATGCCATCGGCATGACGCAGGCCGCCGGTGATATCGGCAGCCTGCCGTTCAGTTCACGTCTGGTGGACGCACTGGTCGTGGGCGAGACCGACAATATCGGCAATCCCAGGACGCCGGAGGAAATTGCCTATGGCCGCAGCCTGCCGAAGCCTTCCATTCCGGACTTCCCGATCCGCGGCTACGAATACTACGATTACCGCGGTGATGTGATCAACACGACATTCGTGAATTTCCAGGACAACGATCAGAGGAAAACAGGCGCGCTGTCCTTCCTGATGTTCACCAGCGCGGGGCTGAGTACCGGAAGCACCATCAGCGGTGCCGAATTCGTCAACGCCAAGCCGGTTTATTTTCCGAAATTCGATTCCCGGTTCGACAACGACAACCGCGGCGGCAATGCCTATCGGACCCTGTCCTTCCGCGACCTCGACGGATCGGTGACCGGCATCCCCGCTTCCCAGGTCCTGCTGCACGACGGCGAAAACGACAGCGTCGCCACCGACGACACCTGTCAGATTCATCCCACCTGGAACGCCTCCGTGTGCACGGGCGATATCGGACGCCTGAATCTCTCGGACAGCAGGGGCGAACTTCCAGCCGCAGTCGATCTCGAATCCCGCACCGCCCGGTTCGCCCTGCTCGCCTCGCTCAGCCCCAATGCGCCGGACACGCCCCTCGTCCAGGCCCAGCGTGCAGCCCTGTTCTCCCGCCGTCCTCCGCAGACGCCCATCGCGCTCGTTCGCAACGGCAAGGAATTCAAGATCAGCGGCGACCAGAGCACCGTGCGGGCCGGCACCGAGATCCAGGTCAAGACCGAACGGCCGGAAGTCACTCTCAGTCTGGCCGAAATGGATCAGGGCTCATGGGTCATATTCGAGCTGCCGGGTTTCACTAATGCAGCCTCCGGAACGGAAAAGGCCAGCATGGAGGCATTGCGTCAAGCGAACGAGACGTCCTGGTTCAGGGACGGGGATGCCCTCTGGGTCAAACTGGTCGCCGGGGCCCCGATCATGCCGGTCATTCGTCCAACGGATCTGCAAGCCAGTATAGAGGTCAGCAGGGAAGGCCGCGGCGGCTGACGCCCCCACAGGCAAAGCGACGGCGATCCGCCCGAGGCGTTGCTCTGGCGTTATCGCGCGGGGATCGAACAAGGAACTGCTCGCAAGGCCCGTGGGGCCGATGGCGAGAATATGGCCGCCGTCGTCGAAAGGCAAAAAGCACCAGATTAATGCGGGTTTCCTCCGGCGAAACCGTCCTACGGCGATGGACACGCAATGCCGGATCGTATCCGCCCGATGCGGAGGCTGGCCTCTCTCGGAGGACTGGCGGGACGTCGCCGGCGATGGCCGGTGTTGTCACCGGATGGACGGGCCGGACCGCCGTTGTCTCTCTGCGAGGCCGGTGTTACGCGATGCCGGAGCGCGGCCAAGGGGCCGACTGACGCGAGCCGGCACGATCGAACATTCGCCAGACATTGCCTCCGGTGGCCTGCAAGCCGCGGCCCTGGCCTACCGGGCGGAGCTGATCCGCTTCCTCGGCGCACGTGGTGTCTCCGCAGACGAAGCCGAGGACATCCTCCAGGACCTCTACGTCAAGGTGTGCACGCTCAGGATCGCGCCGGTCGCCGAGCCGCGCGCCTATCTTTATCGGATGACGGCCAATCTCCTGTTCGATCGTCGGCGAGCGGCGGCGCGGCGCTCGGCGCGCGAAGGTTTGTGGGCTGACGCCGGACCCGGCCTGAAAGAGCAAATCGACGAGCAGCCGACGGCCGAACAGGAACTGGGCGCCCGGGAAGACCTCGCCATCGTATCGCAGGCACTGGCTTCGTTGCCTGAACGGACGGTCGAGATTCTGCGGCGCTACCGCCTCGACGGTGAAACCCAGAAGGCAATCGCATCTCAGCTTGGAATCAGCCTGAGCGCGGTCGAGAAGCACCTGCAAAAGGCCTATCGAGCCGTCATCGAAGCGCAGGCTCGGCTCGATGCGGACCAAGCCCGTCCAAGCGGTTCGGAGGCGCAAGGGTAGCATGGCGAGCGAACCCGATCAGGATCTCGTCGCTCAGGCCGTCGCCTGGCATCTGCGGCTCAAAGACGGAACGGGCGCGGAATGGCGTGCGTTCGTGGAGTGGCTCGAAGCCGACCCGGCTCGGTCGGAAGCTTATGATCGGGTCGAAGCCGCCGACGCGATGATTGCCGGAACGTTTGGCTCAGCGGTCGCACTGGAAGCTCCTGTCATCGCCGATGACGCAGCTGTCGCACGCGGAGCTCCTGCCTTTGCCAATGACGACGATCCGGACGGCGGTGTGAGCCACCGGCGGTGGCTGATGGGCCTGGCGGCCGGCATCGCTGCGGCCGTCTCTCTCGTGGTCGCCACGTCGTTCCTGATTTCGCGGCCGGACCACTACGAGGTAGCGAGCGCACCCGGAGAGCAGCGCAGGGTCGACATCGGCGACGGCAGCTATGCATTGCTCAACGGCGACACGCGCCTCGTTCTCGACCGTAACGATACCCGCAGCGTGGAATTGGTGAACGGGGAAGCGACTTTTACGGTAGGCCACGATTCGGACCGCCCGTTCACCGTCATGTCCGGGCGCCACCATGTTCAGGACTTGGGCACGACCTTCAACGTCACCAGGGATCGCGACGACTTCTCCGTCGAGGTCATCGAAGGAACCGTGGTCTACGATCCCGATGCCGCCGCCGTGCCGCTTTCGGCCGGCCAGGGCCTGCGCGCTTCGGGCAGCGGCTCCCCGGTCGTTTTCCGGATCGATCCGCAAGCCATCGCAGGCTGGCGAGGCGGGCAATTGACCTACGTGAACGCACCCATGAGCCGCGTCGCGACCGACCTGTCGCGGACTCTCGGCGTGACGATTTCCTCGGAGGCGAGCGTCGCTGGGCAGCCGTTCACGGGTGTCGTCAGGATCGAGGAGGATGTGGCGACCACGATTTCCGGCCTTGCACTGGCGGCCGATGTCCACGCGCGCCGTGTGCCCGACGGCTGGGTGTTCGAGCCGGTCACACGTGCGTCTCGCTGAACCGTTCGGCTGTATTGCTGTCCTCTGCCTCGCGGCCACGCCCGCGGCGGCGCAGGATATTGCCTTCGACATCCCTGCAGGCAGGCTGAGCGACGCGCTGGTGTCGCTCGGCCGGCAGGCCGGCATCACCATCGGAGCCAGCGATCCGAATCTGGCAACCGTGCGGTCCCGGCAGGTGCGCGGTCGGATGTCGGTTCGCGAAGCACTTGCCCGCCTTCTCGCGGGAACAGGCTATCAGTTCGCCTTCGTCGCAACCCGAACGGTCCGGGTTACGCGGATCGCCCCGGCCAACGCCGTGCCGCGGCCCGTAATCCGACCGGCGCCGCCTCCACCACCGCCCGAGACCGAGATCGTGGTCACGGGAAGCAAACAGCAAACGCCGCTCGACACCTTTGCCGGCACGGTCCGCATGATCGATGTCGCATCGACCGACGTCGGACGTTTCGGCGTTCGCGGGACCGAGGGCCTGGTGGGGCGCTTGCCGATGCTCTCGTCGACCAATCTCGGGACCGGCCGCAACAAGGTCTTCATCCGGGGCATCGCCGACAGCAGCTTCAATGGACCGAGCCAGGGGCTCGTCGGCCAGTATCTCGGCGACGTCAGATTGTCCTACAATGCCCCCGATCCCGACTTGCAGCTTTACGATTTGCAACGGGTCGAGGTCCTGGAAGGCCCCCAAGGCACACTTTACGGCGCCGGCTCGCTCGGCGGTATCCTGCGTCTCGTTCCCAATTCGCCCGACCCCTCGAGGGCATCGGCCGCTTTCTCGGGCGGACTGCTGGCAACGCAGCACGGCGGGTTCGGCGGCGATCTTTCGGCCATGGCCAACCTGCCGATCGCACGCGAACGTCTGGCATTGCGCGCGGTCGTCTACGGCTCTTCGGAGGGGGGCTACATCGATGATTTGGGACGCAGCGAGCGTGACGTGAATCGTGTCGGGGTGCTTGGCGGTCGGGCCAGCTTGCTCTGGACGCCCGGCGACGAATGGCAGATCGAGCTCACCGGGCTCGCCCAGTTCGTTGCTGCGCGCGACGGCCAGTATGCCGAGCGCGACCTCCCGCCGCTGGCACGGCGATCGAGCCTCGCGCAGCCTTTCGAAAACGACTATCAGCTGGGAGCCCTGACCCTGCGCAAGCGCATGGGGTCGATCGAGCTGATATCGACCACAAGTCTGGTTCGCCACGACATCGAGACCGAATTCGACGCGACCGAGCCGGTGGGCGGTGCCCCTCCGCAGCTGTACGCGGAGGATGTCGGGCTCACGCTTTTCACCCATGAGACGCGGCTTTCGCGGTCGGATTCGGGCGGGGCGGGATGGGTCATCGGCCTCGCCGTGCTGGACAATGCGGGCGAAGTCGATCGCCGGATCGGTCCGCCCGCGGCAATGCTGCCGATCGCGAATGCCCGCAACGAAACGACCGAAGTGGCCGTGTTCGGCCAGGCGAGCATCCCGATCGACGACCGTCTCACCGCCACCTTGGGCGGGCGTCTCTCGGTAGCGCGTTCGGACGGGCAGGCGCTCGACATCGACGAGGATGTCGACGAGCCGGCGCGCACCGATTTCCAGGCCTCGCCCACCGCCGCGCTGAGCTGGCGCGCCGGCGACGACGTTCTTCTCTATACCCGTTACCAAAAGGGCTTTCGCGTGGGCGGGCTAGCCGTCTTCTCGACCGAGTCGGGCACCGCGGCAGAACGATATGAGTCGGACAGCCTGACCACGATCGAGGCCGGCATCCGCCTCGGGGATCCCGGAACCAGCCCGATCATTCTCAATGCGGCCTTTTCCTATGCGTGGTGGGGGGACATCCAGGCCGATCTGATCGACGAGCGCGGATTGCCTTACACCACCAATCTCGGCGACGGCCGCATTCCCGGATTCGAGATCGACGCGTCCTGGCAAGTGACGCCGAGCCTGCGGTTGGATGCAGCCGCCTTCCTCAACGCCGGCGCGTTGACCGACCCGGCACCGGCCTTTGCCGCCGCCGATGAGACGGACCTGCCCAACATTGCCGCCGCCGGTGGACGCATTGGCGCGAATTTTCGTGCCGAGCTGGCGGAAGGCGCGGATCTGTCGGTCGACGGCGCGATCAATTATGTCGGCGCGTCGCAGCTCGGTATCGGCGCGCCGCTCGACGTGGGGCAGGGGGACTACTTCGATAGCCAGATCGGCGCCCGGGTAGATCTGGGGCGGATCGGCGTGTCTGTCGACGTCGACAATCTCTTCGATGCGCGCGGCAACCGCTTCGCCTTCGGCAATCCGTTCCGCCTTGAACTGCGCAACCAGCTGACTCCGCTGCGCCCACGCACCGTGCGCGTCGGCATAGATGTCGCGTTCTGAGAGCCTGGCGACGTCAGGCTGTTAGCAGCGCAGCCGCAAGTGCGGGTTTTGCCAGGTGGCGGCGTCTCACAAGCACTTGTGAGGAGCCATCCATTGGTCGCGACTTCCCCTCCGCCGTTCGCCGCAGGCAGCTACGAAGACGGGCCGGTCGGCAACAGCCTTGCCGGCTCGCTGTTTCCCCGCAGGGCCCAACACAAACCGGTCATCCCAGAGCGTCGCTGTCTGGCCCCTGATGCGCAGCCCTCGGCCAAGAGGGCCGATAGCACCTGGACTGCCATCTTGCTGGCCGACGAGCGGCTCGGAGAAAATCCGCAGGCCAGGCATTCCGGCGTGCCGAAGGCGCTGATCCGCATTGGCGACAGAACCCTTTTGCGCCGCGCCGCCGACACACTGCTCGCCGCGCCGGAAATCCGGCGTATCGTCGTTCTCGCGCAGCAGCCCGACGCGCTCCTGATCGACGATGCGGCGGATCTTGCGGTGCATCCCAAGGTTTCGCTCGCGGTCAGCGGAAACGATATTGCCTCCAGCATCTCGACGATTGCGGGCTCTGCGCTGGCCCCCTTCCCGTTGCTCGTGACGACGGTCGATCACGCCACGCTGACGCCCGCCACGCTGACGGAGTTCCTGTCTGCCGCGGGCGATTGTGGAGGTGCGGTCAGAGTCGGCGAGCGCTCGGGCGCCAAGCTGTTCGCGCTGCGCAATCTCGAGGCAGGGGCTGCTCTCGGCCTGTGGCAGGGGATCGAGCGGGATCGTAAGCGCGCGTGGACACCGTTCCCGCGTTTCGGCCTGGGGCTGCTCGTGCGGGCGCTGACCCGTTCGATCGATATCCCACTGGCGGTTGCGCGCGCGGGCCAGCGTCTCTCGCTCCGGGCCAAACCGGTCGTGCTTGGCGCTCCGGAAGCGGCCGCCAGCGCCAATGACGGGTAGGCAGCGGATCGCGGTTTCCGCCCGGCAGCGTGGCAGGTCTCACCGGGCTTCAGGCAGATCCTTCTCCCACTCCACGTCGTGCGCCTCGAGGTAAGCGTCGACCGCCTGCCCGATAGTCTCGAAGAAGCTGTCCTCCCCGAACCCCGGCAGCGAGCCGAACCGCGCGAGCTTGTCCTTCACCCGGTCCTTGAGCTCGGCGAAGCACAGCTCGATCCCGCGCGCCGCGAGCGCCTCGCGCAGTTCGACCAGCGCGTCGTTGGCGGTCACGTCGATGCTGGTCATCGGCTCGGCGGTCACGATCACGCGCTTCACCGGGGTCGGCGACGCGGCGATCGCCGCTTGCACCTCGGTGTTGAACAGCTCGGCGTTGGCGAAAAACAGCGGGGCCGACCAGCGGAACAACACCAGCCCCGGCACCAGCCGCGCCTCGGGATAGCGCGTGACGTCATGGAACCCGTGCTTGCCGTCGACCCGCCCCAGCACCGCGGTCGGCGGACGCCAGCCGTCCCACAGGAACTCGCCGATCGCGATCGCCAGCGCGATCGCGATGCCGGGGATCGCCCCGAACACCACCACGCCCACCGTGCAGGCTACCGAGAGCCAGAATTCCCACTGCTGGATGCGATAGATGCGCCACAGGTCCTTGAACTCGAACAGCCCGATCACCGCCGCGATCACCACCGCCGCCAGCGCCGCGTTGGGCAGGTGCTGCAGCAGCGTCGGGGCCGCGACCAGCAGCAGCGCGACCACTGCCGCGCCGACCACGCTGGTCAGCTGCGTCTTGGCCCCGGCGGCCTCGGCCACCGGGGTGCGCGACGAACTGCTCGAAAGCGGGAACCCCTGGAACAGCCCGGCCGCGAGGTTGACCGTGCCGAGCGCGACCATCTCCTGATTCGGATCGACCTTCTGCCCAAGTCGCGCGGCATAGCTGCGCGACAGCACGCTGGTGTCGGCGAACGCGACGATCGCGCAGGCCAGCCCGCCAACTACCACCGGCACGAGGTCGTCCGCGCCGATCAGCGGCACCGCCAGCGCCGGCAGCCCCTGCGGAATCACCCCGAGCACCTTGACGGCTTCGCCCTCGGCCAGCGCGAGCCAGCCCGAGATCACCGTCGCGCCGGCCACCGCGATCAGCACCACCGGAATGCGCTTGAACCGCCCGAACAACAGCAGCACCGCGAGCGTGCCCAGGCCAAGCGCGGTCGCCGCGGCGTTCGCCTCGCCCGCCGCCAGCGCGCGCCCGATCGCCCACAGCTCGCGCAACGGCCCGCCGTCCTCGATCTCCACCTGGAACAGTTTGGGCAGCTGGCTGATCAGCACCGTCAGCGCGATGCCGTTGAGGTAGCCGTAGCGGATCGGCTTCGACAGCAGCTCGGTCAGGAACCCGAGCCGCACCAGCCCGCCCGCCACGCACACCGCGCCGGCCACCAGCGCCATCGCCGCCGCCAGCGTGATCGCCCGCGCCGGATCGCCATCCGACAGCGGCAGGATTGTCCCGAGAATGATCGCCGCGAGCGCCGAATCCGGCCCGTTGATCAGAATCCGGCTCGGCCCGAACATGGCATAGGCGAGCAGCCCGGCGATCGTCGCGTAGAGGCCGTAGATCGGCGGTACGCCCGAGGCGACCGCGTAGGCGATCCCGACCGGCACCAGGAACGCCGCCAGCACGATCCCGGCCAGCACGTCGCTGCGCAGCCACGCCAGCTCGTACGTCCGCAGCGTGCGCAACCCCGGCAGCCAGCCGTCCCAGCCTTTGGCGTCAGCCATGCGCGACCTGTCCCCTCCCGGTCATCGGGCGGGCAACTTCGCGACCGGCGCGCGCCGAGTCCATCGGGAACAACCCGCGCGGGTCTCGGCCGCACGTGCGGATACGCGGCCGTTGCGGCCCCGCGCCGCACCAGCAGCCCGGAGAAGCGGGACGTTTCCCGCGAGACAAGGTTGACTTGGATTCCGGCCACCCTCCAATCGCGCCGACGCCTATAGCGAGGACGCTCCGATGCGCATCGATAAAGCCGAGGCGATTCTCGGCGCACTGCTCGAAGACCTGGCCGCGATCGAGCACGAGCGCTGGTCACACTGGCAGGCGCACCTTCACGCGCGCGCCGAGCGTCGTGCCGACGGCAGCCTGGTCATTCCGGCCGAGCTCGTCGCGCGCTGGGAGCGCCAGATCGCGACTCCCTATGCGCAGCTCTCCGAGCCCGAGAAGGACATGGACCGCGAGCAGGTGCGCCGATACCTGGCGCTGATCGCCCGAGCCTTCGCCGAGAACGAAGCGTAGGGCCGCCGGTCAGTGGTGCCTGGCCGTCTGCTCCATCAGCCGCGCCTGCGCATAGCTCGCGTCGATCGGCGCGCCGAATGCCACGTCCGCCGGCTCCTCGCGGCCGATCTCGAGCCGGTGCTCGCGCAGCAGCTGCGCCAGGAGCCGTTTGCCGAACAGCCAGTCGCCCAGCCGGGATTCGCCGTCGATGTGCCCTACCGCGCCGGCGAACGCGAATCGGCTGCCCCAGTCGCTCGCCAGCAGCTGTGCGGTACGCAGGGTGCACAACGGATCGTCCTGACTAGCGGCGAGGAACGAGGGAAACGGCAGCGGCGCGCGCGGGCACGAAGCGAAGCGCGCGAGCCGCGGATCGGTCCCGGGCCGGTCGACGTCGGGCGGCGCGACCAGCAGCGCGCCGACCACAGGGTTGCCGTATTGCGGCCGCTCGTACTCGGCCCACCACGCCGTCGCGACGCAGCCGAGCCCGTGCGCCACCAGCACCACCGGCCGCCCGGCCTGGTGGATCGCGAGGTTGAGCCGGTTGACCCAGCTGTTGCGCAATGGCGCGCCCGACTCGGCGAGATTGACCCGCCGGCAGTCGCTGCACTGCTGCTCCCATAGGCTCAGCCAGTGACGCGGGCCGACGGCGAGCCCGGGAACGGTCAGGATCAGGGGATCGCGCTGCACGCGCTCGGCGTCGAGTTCGAGGTAGTGGGCCATGCCATTCTCTCCGCGAATGAGGGGTGGCCGTCCGATTCGCATGGTCCGACGCTTTGGATAGTATCTCAACTGAATTGCTTGAGAAGGGCGGTGCGGCGAAATGCGCCGGGAGCGCGGCGTGCGGCGGAGGACGGAGCGGAACCGCGGCGGATTGCGGCCCGCAGAACAGCAGCTTCGCTTGAGCAGGCGGGGAACTGCGCGTAGAGCCGCGCCGCAGCACCGAGGCGACGACGCCAGGGCGCTCCACCTTTCGACTGTCTGGTAGAGGCTCCCCGTTGGTTCGTCCCGCGTCCCTGCATGTCCTCGCGCTCGGCTTCGCTGCTGCGCAGCTTCCCTCGGCCGGGCAGGCGGAGGCCCCCACACTGCAGTCGGCGATTGGCGACCCGGCGGATTTCCGGCTCTCCGGCAGCGTGCGCCTGCGCTACGAAGCGCTCGACGGCCAGCCGCGCGCGGGCATGCGCGCCGAGGACGAGCAGCTCGATCTGCGCTCGACGCTGTTCGCCG
>DATDLP010000185.1:0-4428 GCA_036519255.1 Croceibacterium sp. | reverse complement strand
CTCGGTCCGCGCGCGCAGCGTGATCGGCCGCGCGGTGCGAGGAGGCCAGCCGAACACCGACAACGGCGCCACTCCTTTCTCTCCACCGTTCTCGACGGCCCGCCATCGGCTGTTGCTGGGCTGGGTCAAGATGCAGGACGGTCAACTCGCCGCGGCGAGCGCCGACGTGTCCGCCGCCGAGTCCGGATCACCGCTGCACCGCCGCGACGCGCTGTGGGCCGCGGCGCTGCGCACCGCGATCGCCCGCCGCAGCGGGGACAGCGGCGCCATCCAACGGCACTGGCTCGCCGCGATGGAGGTGCTCGCCGAGTACTCCATCGACCTCTTCTCTCTGCTTCCGCTGGGCGAACTGTGGGTCGCGGCGGCGCGCATGCGCCAGATCGACCGGCTCGAACATCCGCTCTCGGAGGCGTTCGGACTGCTCGACGCGCTGGGCAAGCCCGTGCTGTGGTCGATGCCACTGCACTGGGCAGGGGTCCACGCCGGGATCCTCGCCAACGCGCCGAGTGCGGTGGCACCGCACGGCCAGGCGCTGACCGCGGCGGCCGGAAACAGCCCGTTCGCCCGTGCGTTGGCCGGCGCGGGCCGGACCTGGCTGCGGGTGCTGGCCAACCACGTCGACGTCGACGAGGTCGCCGCCGCCGCGCGCAGCTTGGCGCAGTTCGGGCTGACGTGGGACGCCACCCGGCTGGCGAGCCAGGCCGCGCTGCAGACCTCCGATGCGCGGGTGTCGCAGGCGATGCTGCAGTTGGCGCGCGACCTCAAGCAGTCGGGTGCAGCCGACGACGCATCGGCTCCCGAGACGTCCGAGGCCGCGCAGGCAGCGCCGGCGAGCGCCCCGGCCGGATCGACGCGCCTGTCGGACCGCGAGCGCGAGGTCGCCGAGCTGTTGCTGCTCGGGATGCCGTACCGCGACATCGGCAATCAGTTGTTCATCTCGGCAAAGACCGTCGAGCACCACGTGGCCCGGATCCGCAGGAGACTGGGTGCCGAGTCCCGATCAGAGATGTTGTCGATGCTGCGCGCGATGCTCGGAACGCCTCCCGGGCCGTCCGGGTCGGGATGACGGAACTGAGACGCACCTGAGAGCGACCAAAATCACATTCGGCTCTCATCGGCCCGCCGGGCGATCTCGCGCAAATGCGCGTGAAAAGGAACGGGTGTCAATTCCGCGCGAATTCGTCACGGCGCGGGCGCCGCGATCAGTTACCGCTCGAAAACGCTTTCCCAATCAGAGTTAGGTCAGCCTTCGTAGCGGGCATTCGGCACGGGGTGCAACTATGAGCAGGCATCGAGCCTAAGTTACCCACGGGTAACATGGCGGAAGTTACCGACGGGTAACGCTTATATCGGGAGGCGAGCAGTGGCACACACCCTCGAAGTGAGCAGGCTGATTCTCGGACTGCTCATGACGGCCATCGTCTTGGTGTTCGCCGCCAAGCGAGTGCTGTGGCTGACGAAGCTGATCAGCTCCGGCCAGAAGACGCTCGACGAGGGCGGTCGGAAGAACGACCTCCAGAAGCGCATCACCACGCAGATCACCGAGGTCTTCGGGCAAACGCGCCTGCTGCGCTGGTCCGTCCCGGGTATCGCGCACTTCTTCACGATGTGGGGCTTCTTCGTCCTTGCCTCGGTGTACCTGGAGGCCTACGGCGTCCTGTTCGATCCCGAGTTCCACATCCCGTTCGTCGGGCGCTGGCCGATCCTGGGCTTCCTGCAGGACTTCTTCGCCGTCGCGGTGCTCGCCGGCATCATCGTTTTCGCGATCATCCGCCTGACGCGTGAGCCCAAGAAGATCGGTCGCGAATCGCGCTTCTACGGATCCCACACCGGCGGCGCCTGGGAGATCCTGTTCATGATCTTCCTGGTCATCGCCACCTACGCGCTGTTCCGCGGCGCCGCGGTCAACACCCTCGGCGAGCGCTTCCCCTACCAGAACGGCGCCTTCTTCTCCGACGCCATGGCCTGGGTGCTGCGTCCGCTCGGTGCGACGGCCAACATGTGGATCGAGACCATCGCGCTCATGGGCCACATCGGCGTCATGCTGGTGTTCCTGCTGATCGTGCTGCACTCCAAGCACCTGCACATCGGCCTGGCACCCATCAACGTCACCTTCAAGCGCCTGCCCAACGGTCTGGGCCCGCTGCTGCCCATGGAGCACAACGGCGAGTACATCGACTTCGAGGATCCCGCCGAGGATGCGGTGTTCGGCAGAGGCAAGATCGAGGACTTCACCTGGAAGGGTTACCTCGACTTCACCACCTGCACCGAGTGTGGCCGCTGCCAATCGCAGTGCCCGGCGTGGAACACCGGCAAACCGCTGTCGCCGAAACTCGTGATCATGAACCTGCGCGACCACATGTTCGCCAAGGCTCCGTACATCCTCGGCGAGAAGCCGTCGCCGCTGGAGAGCACGCCTGAGGGCGGTCTGGGCGAGAAGGCCCGCGGCGAGAAGCACGAGCAGAAGCACGCACACGATCACGTCCCCGAGTCGGGCTTCGAGCGGATCCTGGGCAGCGGACCCGATCAGGCCCTGCGCCCGCTGGTGGGAACGGCGGAGGCTGGTGGAGTTATAGACCCCGACGTGCTGTGGTCCTGCACCAACTGTGGTGCCTGCGTCGAGCAGTGCCCGGTGGACATCGAGCACATCGACCACATCGTCGACATGCGCCGCTACCAGGTCATGGTCGAGTCGGAGTTCCCCGGTGAGCTCGGCGTGCTCTTCAAGAACCTCGAGACCAAGGGCAACCCCTGGGGTCAGAACGCCAAGGACCGCACCAACTGGATCGACGAGGTCGACTTCGACGTCCCGGTCTACGGCGAGGACGTCGACTCGTTCGACGGCTTCGAGTACCTGTTCTGGGTGGGCTGCGCCGGTGCCTACGAGGACCGGGCCAAGAGGACCACGAAGGCCGTCGCCGAACTGCTCGCGACCGCGGGCGTGAAGTTCCTGGTGCTGGGCGCGGGTGAGACCTGCAACGGCGACTCCGCCCGCCGCTCCGGCAACGAGTTCCTGTTCCAGCAGTTGGCCTCGCAGAACATCGAGACCATCAACGAACTGTTCGAAGGTGTCGAGACCGTCGACCGCAAGATCGTCGTGACCTGCCCGCACTGCTTCAACACGATCGGCCGCGAGTACCCGCAGCTGGGCGCCAACTACAGCGTCGTGCACCACACGCAGTTGCTCAACCGCCTGGTCCGGGACAAGAAGCTGGTACCGGTCAAGTCGGTCAGCGAGCAGAACGGTAAACCGGTCACCTACCACGACCCGTGCTTCCTGGGCCGCCACAACAAGGTCTACGAGGCGCCGCGTGAGCTGGTCGAGGCCTCGGGTGTGACGCTCAAGGAAATGCCCCGCCACGCCGACCGCGGCCTGTGCTGCGGTGCGGGCGGTGCGCGCATGTGGATGGAAGAGCACATCGGCAAGCGCGTCAACGTCGAGCGCACCGAAGAGGCGATGGACACCGCCTCGACGATCGCGACGGGCTGCCCCTTCTGCCGCGTGATGATCACCGACGGTGTCGACGACGTCGCGGCCAGCCGCAACGTCGAGAAGGCCGAGGTGCTCGACGTCGCCCAGCTGCTGCTCAACTCGTTGGACACCAGCACGGTCACGCTGCCCGAGAAGGGAACGGCGGCAAAGGAATCCGAGAAGCGCGCCGCTGCTCGCGCCGAAGCCGAGGCCAAGGCCCAGGCCGAGACCGCCGCCGCAGCTCCCCCGGTCGAGGAAACCGCGCCCGCCGAAGAAGCACCGGCCGCCCCCGCGGAAGGTGCCGCCGAGGTCAAGCCGGTCACCGGCCTGGGCATGGCGGGCGCCGCCAAACGTCCCGGTGCCAAGAAGGCTGCACCGGCCGCCGAAGCGTCGACCGCTGCACCGGCCGCCGCTCCTGCGCCGGCGAAGGGTCTGGGCCTGGCGGGCGGGGCCAAGCGTCCCGGCGCCAAGAAGACCGCCGCCCCTGCTGCCGAGGCTCCGGCCGCGGCGCCTGCAGAGGCCCCGGCCGCGCCGGTCAAGGGCCTGGGTTTGGCGGGCGGCGCCAAGCGTCCCGGCGCCAAGAAGACCGCGGCAGCTGCACCGGCCGAAACGCCTGCGGCAGCAGAGGCTTCAGCGCCTGCCGAGGCTCCGGCAGCGCCGGAGGCGCCGGCGAAGGGTCTCGGTCTCGCGGCGGGCGCGCGTCGCCCCGGCGCGAAGAAGACCGCGGCACCCGCAGCGCAGGCCACCGCATCCGCAGCACCGGCACCGGCTGAGGCGGAACCCGCGGCTCCTGCCGAGCCCGCCACGCCCGAACCGCCCGTCGTCGGCCTCGGTATCGCCGCAGGTGCGCGCCGCCCGGGCGCCAAGACGGCTGCCAAGCCGGCGGCTCCCGCGGCGGCACCGGCAGCTCCCTCCCCCGCCGAGCAGCCGGCCGAGGAAGCGTCGGCGGCAGAGAA
>DATDLP010000184.1:0-3001 GCA_036519255.1 Croceibacterium sp. | reverse complement strand
CTGTGGGCCGGCCGGCCGGCCCGGATGATGCGCGCGATCGGCGACGACGAGCTCGAGCGGATGGGCCGGCAGACCGCGCTCTATCGCGACCTCGCGCAACGGCACGCCGAGATGCTTAAATAGGCCTTGCCGCCCGGCAAGATTCGCCTTGCGGTCGATTTATGGTAGCGCTAACTCTCGCCGCAAGGCGCGGGAAACGCGCCAGCGAGGAGAGGGAGATTCCCATGAAGTTGCGCGCCTGCATCGTATTGGCCCTGGCTGGCGTGGCTGCCGCCTGTTCCCCCGCGACCGAGGAAGCTGCGGCCGACGGCGCCGATTCGAAGTTCCTGTCGCAGCCGCTGGTGTCGGAGATCTACACCGCCGATCCTTCGGCACATGTGTGGGACGGCAAGCTCTACATCTATCCCTCGCACGACATCGACGCGGGCATCCCCGACGACGATCTCGGCAGCCAGTACGCGATGAACGACTACCGCGTGCTGACGATGGATTCGATCGACGGCCCGACCACGGTGGGCCCGGTCGCACTCGCGCTCGCCGACGTGCCGTGGGCCGGCCAGCAGATGTGGGCGCCCGACGCCGCGCGCAAGGACGGGACCTACTACCTGTACTTCCCGGTCAAGGACAAACAGGGCGTGTTCCGCATCGGCGTCGCCAGCGGCACCTCGCCGACCGGCCCGTTCAAGGCCGATCCCGAGCCGATCGCCGGCAGCTTCTCGATGGACCCGAACGTGTTCGAGGACTCCGACGGGAACCACTACATGTATTTCGGCGGCATCTGGGGCGGCCAGCTCCAGCACTGGGCGAGCGGCAGCCACGATCCCTCGATCGGCGCCAGCGATCTCAAGCAGGACGACAAGCCGGCGCTGAGCCCGAAGGTCGCGCGGATGGCGGCCGACATGCGCAGCTTCGCCGAGACGCCGCGCGACGCCCAGATCCTCGACGAGGCCGGCAAGCCGGTGCTCGGCGGCGACCACGACCGGCGATTCTTCGAAGGGTCGTGGATGTATAAGCGCGGCGACACGTACTATTTCACGTACTCAACCGGCGACACGCACTTCCTGAACTACGCCACCGGCGACAATCCGTACGGGCCGTTCACCTTCCGCGGGCACTTCCTGCTGCCGGTGCAGGGCTGGACCACGCACCACTCGATCGTCGACTTCGGCGGCAAGACCTGGCTGTTCTACCACGACAACCAGCTCAGCGGGAAAAACCACCTGCGCAACGTCAAGGTGACCGAGCTCAAGTTCAACGCTGACGGCACGATCCAGCAGATCGATCCGTTCCTGGGCGACTGATCTCCGCCGGGGCGGGGAGGGCCCCTGAAGTGTTTCTAGGCATTGATATCGGCACCTCGGGGGTGAAGGCGGTCGCGCTCGACGAGCACGGCGCGGTCGCCGCCCAAGGGCTGGCCGCACTCACGGTCCAACGGCCGCATCCGCTGTGGTCGGAGCAGGACCCCGAGGCGTGGTGGATCGCCACCACCGCCGCGGTCCAGGCGATCCCGGCCGCGATCCGGCGCGCGGTGCGCGGGGTCGGCGTTGCCGGGCAGATGCACGGCGCGACGCTGCTTGGCGCCGACGACAAGCCGCTGCGGCCGGCGATCCTGTGGAACGATGGGCGCGCCTTTGCCGAGTGCGAGGCGATGGAAGCGGCCGAGCCGGACTTGCGCCGGATCGGCGCCAACATCGCGATGCCGGGATTCACCGCGCCCAAGCTGCTGTGGGTCGCGCGGCACGAGCCCGAGACGTTCGCGGCCACCAAGACCGTGCTGCTGCCCAAGGACTACGTGCGCTTCTGCATGACCGGCGAGAAGGCGTCCGACATGTCCGATGCCGCAGGCACCCTGTGGCTCGATGTCGGCCAGCGCGACTGGAGCGATGCGCTGCTCGCCGCCACCGGCCTGACCCGCGAGCACATGCCGCGCGCGGTCGAGGGCACCGATCTCACCGGCACGCTGCGGCCCGACGTGGCCGAACTGTGGGGCATGGGCCAGGTGCCCGTGGTCGGCGGTGGCGGCGACAACGCCGCCGGCGCGGCCGGCATCGGCGTGGTCCGCGACGGCGACGCGCTGCTCTCGCTCGGCACCTCGGGGGTGATCTTCGTCGCCACCAAGGAGCTGCGCCCCAATCCGGAACGCACCGTGCACGCGTTCTGCCACTGCCTGCCCGGCCTGTGGCACCAGATGGCGGTCCATCTTTCGGCCGCCTCGTGCATCGATTTCGCCGCGAAGCTGACCGGAGCGGCCGGCGCGGCGGACCTGTTCGCGCGCGCCGAAGCCGCGGGGCCGGCCAGCGGTCCGGAGATATTCCTGCCTTACCTGTCGGGTGAGCGGACGCCGCACAACGACCCGCAGGTGCGCGGCGCGTTCCTCAACCTCGACTACGAGACCACGCCGGAACGCCTGGCCCAGGCCACGCTCGAAGGCGTCGCCTTCGCGCTCGGCGACGGTCTCGACGCGCTACGCTCGGCCGGGACCGAGGTCTCGCAGCTTTCGGTCATCGGCGGCGGCGCGCGCTCGCGCTACTGGGGCGAGACGATCGCTGCCACGCTCGGCGTCGAGCTGGTATACTTGCGCGGCGGCGAAGTCGGCCCTGCGCTCGGCGCCGCGCGGCTGGCGCAGATCGCGGTCGAGGGCGGCGAGCCCGCCGACGTCTGCGAAGCCCCGCCCGTGTCGCACCGCATCGAGCCCGACGCCGATCTCGCCGACCGGCTCGCGCCCAAGATCGCCCAGTTCCGCGCGGCTTACCCGCGCATCACACCCAAGGCTCACGCCAGGAGCAACTGATGTCCTTTTTCGCCGATATCGACCCGATCCGCTACGAGGGTCCCGAGAGCAACAACGAGCTCGCCTACCGCTGGTACGACAAGGACCGCGTCGTGCTCGGCAAGCGCATGGAGGAGCAACTGCGCTTCGCGGTGTGCTACTGGCACAGCTTTGTCGGCAGCGGCACCGATCCGTTCGGCGACGCCACCTTCGGCCGGCCGTGGCAAGTGG
>DATDLP010000183.1:0-4040 GCA_036519255.1 Croceibacterium sp. | reverse complement strand
GGCATCGAGGACCTCGATGCTGCTGCTGCCGCGCTCGGCGGTCTGCGCGAGCTTGGTCCAGGTGTGCTCGCGGTCACCATGCAGGTTCAGAGTGCCGCCCATGAGCATGATCCCGCGGTCGCCCATCGTGTTGATGTCTTCGCCGGGAATGGTGTTGGTCAGGGTGATGGTCGCGTTGTGCTTGTAGGGACTGGCCTCGCTGCCGATCGCGAGCTCGCCCCCGCGCAGATAGATCCACTCGGTCTCCAGTCCGATGTCGAGATTGTCCGAAAACCTGAGCTTCCCGTCGATCGTCAGGCTGCGCAACGCAGGCGGATCGACGTCGAGCTCCACCTCCACATCGCGGGCAATGGTGACGGCGTCGCCTTCGCGCGGCACCTTCCGATCAGGCCATGCCGCAGGATCAGACCAGCGCATTCGCTTCAAGGCTGACGGCGGCGCTTGCGCACCGGCATCCACGTGCGCCGCGTGGCTTTCCTGGGCAGCGGCACCCGACACGCCGCCGACCATCAGCGTCACCGGAAGAAGCAAGAAACTTACGCACTGGCGAACCCGCAACTGCATGGCATCCATCCCCTCGGTCGGGACTGACCCGTCCCGCATTGTTGTTTGCCATGGTTTTGCAGCCGGCGGGCCGGTTTGACAACGTCTATCCGCCGCGTGTCGACAGCCAGTCCGGTCTCGCGAGCGCCAACTCCAAGCAAGCTTTGCCATGCGGCGTTCGCATGGCTAAGGGCCGCCGGATGCTTGGTCGGGTCCCGCTCTTTCTGCCGCTCATGGCGTGCGCGCTTATCGCTGCGTGCGACAAGCCGGCTGCCACCGATCGGCCCGAGACCGCGCAGCAATTTCCGCAGGCCTATCGGCCGGTCTCCGCGCTCGCCGGCAACGCCTTCTCGACCGAGGAGCAGCGCGACGACCGCAACGAGGCCAACACCGTGATGGACCTCGCCGGGATCAGTCCGGGCCTGACCGTCGCCGACATCGGCGCGGGCGATGGATACTACACGGTGCGCCTCGCCGAGAGGGTTGGGGCGCACGGGCGGGTGCTGGCGCAAGACATCGATGCCGAGGCGCGCGACCGGCTGGCGCAGCGCGTGCTGCAAGAGCGGCTCGACAACGTCTCGGTCCGGCTCGGCACGCCCGATGACCCCAAGCTGCCCGAGAACAGCTTCGACCGCATCTTCCTCGTACACATGTACCACGAGGTCGAGGAGCCTTACGCGTTCCTCTGGCGGCTGCGCCCGGCGTTGCGCGACAAGGGCCAGGTGGTGGTGGTCGACGTCGACCGGCCGACCGACGAACACGGCATCGCACCACAACTGCTTTTCTGCGAATTCGCCGCGCTCGGCTTCCGACTCGTGGAATTTGTTCGCAAGCCCGAGCTTGCGGGCTATTATGCGCAATTCGAGGCGCTCGGCGAAAGGCCGGAGCCTGACGCAATCACACCCTGCGGCGCGCAGGGCCAGGACAAGGGCAACGCGCCCGTTTGAGGCGCGAGCAGGAACGACACATGGCATTCAAGGGCTTGAAACCCATCATTTACGGTGGCCGCGAAGTGTGGCCGCTGGTCGAAGGCGGCAAGGGCGTTTCGGCGACCAATCACATGAGTTCGGGCGCCTGGGCGGCGGCCGGGGGAATCGGCACGGTCAGTGCGGTCAACGCCGACAGCTACGACGCCGACGGCCGCATCATCCCGCAGATCTACGACCAGCTGACCCGGCTCGAGCGGCACGAGCAGCTCGTCCGCTATGCAATCGACGGCGCGGTCGAGCAGGTCCGCCGGGCCTACGAGGTCGCCAGCGGGCACGGCGCGATCAACATCAACGTGCTGTGGGAAATGGGCGGTGCCCAGCAGGTGCTCGAAGGGGTGCTCGAAAAGACCCGTGGGCTGGTCACCGGTGTCACCTGCGGCGCGGGCATGCCCTACAAGTTGAGCGAGATCGCCGCGCGCTACAACGTAAGCTACCTGCCGATCATCAGCTCGGCGCGCGCGTTCCGCGCGCTGTGGAAGCGCGCCTACCACAAAGTGTCCGAGCTGATGGCCGCGGTGGTCTACGAGGACCCGTGGCTCGCCGGCGGGCACAACGGCTTGTCGAACGCCGAGGATCCGACGCGGCCCGAGGATCCCTACCCGCGCGTGAAGGCGCTGCGCGACACCATGCGCGCGGAGGGCGTGGCGGATTCGGTGCCGATCGTGATGGCGGGCGGCGTGTGGTACTTGCGCGAGTGGGACCACTGGATCGACAACCCCGAGCTTGGCGCGATCGTCTTCCAGTACGGCACGCGACCGCTGCTGACCGAGGAAAGCCCGATCCCACAAGGCTGGAAGGACCGGCTGCGCACGCTCGACGAGGGCGACATCCTGCTGCACCGGTTCTCGCCGACGGGGTTCTACAGCTCGGCGGTGCGCAATCCGTTCCTGCGCTCGCTCGAGGCGCGCAGCGACCGCCAGGTGCCGTACTCGCGGGTCGAGGCGGGCGAGCACACGGTGCAACTCGACGCGGGGGTCAAGGGCAAGAACTTCTGGGTCACTCCGCGCGACCGAGATCACGCCCGCGCATGGGTCGCGGCCGGGTTCACCGAGGCGCTCAAGACGCCCGACGATACGGTGGTGTTCGTCACCCCCGACGAGCGCGCGGTGATCCGCGTGGACCAGGCCGCGTGTATGGGCTGCCTGTCGCACTGCGGGTTCTCGTCGTGGAAGGACCACGACGACTTCACCACGGGGCGGCTGGCCGATCCGCGCAGCTTCTGCATCCAAAAGACGCTGCAGGACATCGCGCACGGCGACGACACCGAGCGCAACCTGATGTTCGCCGGGCACAGCGCCTACCGCTTCAAGCAGGATCCGTTCTATTCGAACAACTTCACGCCCACGGTGAAGCAGCTGGTCGATCGCATCCTCACCGGGGATTGATCGCGCCGGGCAATCCTGGGTTCACTTGCGCCGCGGATAGCTGGCGGCCAAGTGGTTTGAAGCCGCACTTTTTGATTCGCTGGGAGTATGAACATGAGGTTGGTGTTGGCCGGTATGGCCGGAGCCCTGAGCCTGGCGCTGGCGGCCTGCGGGTCGGACGACCCGACGCCGGCACCCACCCCGACGCCCACCCCGACCCCCACCCCGACGGGCACGCCCACCCCGCCGTCGCCGGTCACCTACACGACCAGCGAGACCGCGCTGCAGTACACCACCGAGGGCGGGGTGCAGCGGGTTGCGAATCTGCTGCAGGTGGCCCCGGCGATGGGCAACGCGTTCGCGTTCACCCCGGCGCAGAACGGCTACACCTACACGCTGGTCAACGGCACGGTGAACCCGTCTGCTTCGGAGGCGGCGATCTTCACTCCGGCCAGCACCAAGACCTGCAACGTCCTGCGGCTGTGCTTCGGCAACGGCTTCATCTTCCAGCAAGTGACCGCTCCCGGGGGCGGCAACTATCATCTGAACCGTCTCGTGGCCGGAGCCGGCAATCCGATCCTGGTGCTCGGCTTCACGAGCTTTGGTCTGCTCGAAGAAACTTTCGCCGACGCCGGTGCGGGGCGCCAGCATTTCGATCTGCGCCCGTTCGCCTATGGGATCACCTCGCCGAGCGGCGCGATCCCGACCACCGGGCAGGTGAGCTTCAGCGGCCTCGTCGTTGGCCAGGCGACCGGCAACAAGCCGGGCGCGACCGGCACCTCGAATGTCTACAAGCTTTCCGGAACGATGGTGATCGTGATCGACTACGCGACCGGGACCGCGACGCTCAAGATCACGCTGGTCGGTGACAGTGTCGGTTGCGACGCCGCCTGCAGCCCGGACATCGCGACGACGACCTACGATTCCACCGCCGGGTCGCTCGCCGCGGGCGTGCTGACCTTCACGATGCCGGGCGGTGGGTCCGCCAAGTTCTTCCTCGCCGGCGGCGCCGCTGCAGACCCGGCGGCAACGCCACCGACCGTCCAGGTGGCTCCGACCGAGGTGGCCGGATCGTTCTCGCTCACCGCGGTCGATCCGAACGAGGCCGGCGTGACGATGGTGATCGCTGGCGCTGGCGGCGGGC
>DATDLP010000182.1:0-3404 GCA_036519255.1 Croceibacterium sp. | reverse complement strand
GCTCGTCCTGCTCTGTGAAGGCGGTGACGTCGGTCGGCTCGTCGACCAGCACGAAGCCGTTGCGGTCGAATGCGAGGCTGTCGGCGATCGGCCGCACGTCGTAGATCGTCACCGGATGCTCGTCGACCGGCCAGTAGCTCTTCGCCCGATCGCCGGCGTGGAACGTCGCCTTCTCGCCGCGGACGACGTACTTCATCGTGGTGCGCACGTCGCAGACGATGTCTTCGTGCATGTCAGCCTCTCAGGAACGTCCTTACCACGTCCACCGCTGCGGGGAACTCGTCGAACAGCAGGTGGCTGCCGCCGGGGACCACCGCGAGCTCGGCGTGCGGCAGCACCTCCTGCCAGTCCTGCTGGAAGCCGAGCGGCACGATCTTGTCGGCCTCGCCCCAGATCAGCAGCGTCGGCCGGTCGAAGCCCTTGAGGCCGTCGCGCAACGCGCGATCGGTGGCCGCGCTGTCCTCGCGCGAGGCGAACGCCGCGCGCGATTCGCGATCGCGCAATGCCTGCCACTCGGGCGAGGGGTCGGCCGGCCAGAACGGTTCGATCCACGCGGGGTCCGAGACGAACATCTTCGGCAGGTCCTGCGGGGAGACCTTGCTGAAATCGGGCATCTGCGCGTGCTGCGACACCAGGCCGGCGGCGGCGTTGAGCACCAGCTTGTCGATGTCGCCGGGATTGGCCGCGGCGTAGCGCGCGGCCATGTGCCCGCCCATCGAGGCGCCGGCGAGGTGGAACGTGTCGAGCCCGAGCGCCGGGAACAGCATCTCGTAGTGGGTGACGTAGTCGGCCATCTGGTCGAACGGCGCGTCGCCGCTTTCGCCGAAGTTCGGGTGGTAGGGGCAGAACACGCGGAACTCGTTGGCCAGCGGGCGGGCCCACTCGAAGCCGTGGAAGGTGCCGCCGCCGTGGAAGTAGACCAGCGGCTCGCCGCTGCCGATGGCATAAGTGACGGTCTCGATGCCGTCGACGCGGTGGACGATGCGGTCGAAGCCTTCGGTGCTGTAGGCCCACTTGCTCATGCTGGTTCCGGTTCCTTGCGCGGCCGCGATGCGGCCGGTGAGCATGGTGCATGCAGCACCGGCGGCGATCCCGGCAAGGGTTTCGCGCCGGTTCATGCCGCGACCGGCCCGGAAACCGGCATCGCCGCGCCCTTGATCAGCTCGGCGAGCGAGGAGGCGCGCACGTCGGCGTTGCCGCGGTGCGCCTCGGCGAACATCGCCGCCTTGTCGGCCGCGCGCCGCGCGGGGTCGCTTTCGGACAGCAGCCGCTTGAAGTTGGTCGACATCGGCGAAGTCACCTCCACGAACACGCGCCGGCGTTCCTGCGCGTAGAAATCGAGCACCCGTTCATCGGCGTGCCCGGCGATCACCGCGCCAAGCGTGTCGGACAGCGCATCGGCGTCGATCACCCCGCCGGTGAGGCCGAGCCCGCCGCACGGATTGCAGGCATGCGCCGCGTCGCCCGCGAGCAGCACGCGACCGACGCGGAAGCTTGGCGCGCAGCGCTGGTGCACGCGGTAGGGCGAGAAGTTGTCGATCCGGTAGGGGATCGAGGGATCGGGCAGGATCGCCGCGAAGCGCTCGGGCAGGCGCTCGAGGATCGAGGCTTCATCGAGGCTCGCGTCCTCGCCATACGTCAGCCGCCACAGCGGCTCGCGCCCGAGCCGGCCGATCACCGCCCAGTTGACCGGATCGACCACCATGTTGGCGTTGCAGAAGCCGTGATCGAGGAACGGGTACTCGATGTTGGTCGCGACGAAGCGGTCGGGCCAGGTCCTGCCCTCGAACGGCAGGCCGGCGAGCTTGCGCACGGTCGAGCGCGCGCCGTCGGTGCCGATCACCCAGTCGGCCGCGAAGATGAGCTCGCCATTCGGCGTGTCCACAGTGAGGCGCGCCTCGCGGTCGCTCTGCGCTAGCGCGGTGACCGTGTGGTTCCCCAGCACTTCGGTGTTCGGCAGCTTGGCGAGGTGGCGCATGACCAGCTCGGCGAGGATGTGCTGGCCGAAGTGCAGGTTGTGGTCGTATTCCTGCCCCGGCTCGAGCGCGTCGCGCATGTCCGAAGCCATGACCTCGCCGGTCTCGAGCCAGTGCATCTTGAACTCGGTCGAGGAGAGGCCGATCGCGTGCGCCTCGTCGGCCAGGCCGAGCTTGCGCAGGATCGAGATCGTGGTGTGGAAATAGACCGCCGCGCGCGGGCTGCGCACCACCTCGGGCTCGCTGTCGAGCACGGTCACCTCGACGCCCTGGCGGGCGAGGCCGAGCGCGGTCAGCAGGCCCACCGGGCCCGCGCCGACGATGACGACCTGGCGGCCGATCGGGCTCAAGCCAAGGCTCCTGCCGGGTTGCGACGTTCGAGGATGCGCGGGTTGGTCTCCTTGACGAACAGCGCAGCGAGCCCCGCGCCGATGGCCAGTGCCCCCTGGATGTACAGCGCGACGTCGAGGCCGAACTGGTCGGCGAGGCGGCCGGCGATCGGCGGGCCGAACACCCCGCCGGTCAGCTCGCCGATCATCACCACGAGCCCCATCGCGGTGGCCGCCTGCGCGCGGCCGACGGTCTCGGTCGGGATCACGCCCATGAACAGCGGGAAGGTTCCGAGGCCCATCCAGCTGACGAACATCAGCACGGTCAGCAGCTCGACCGGTCCCTCGAACCACAGCAGCGCCGCCGGAGCGAGGACCATCAGGAAGGCGAACACCACCAGCGGCGGCTTGCGGCCGATCCGGTCGGACAGCAGGGCGATGACGATCGCGCCCACCGCCGGACAGAAGCCGACCACGGTCATGACGTTGCTCCACACGAGATCGTCGTAGCCGCGCGGTCCGTCGAGATAGAGCGGCATGAAGATCGAGCCGATCACGATCGAACCGACCGCGCAGCAGCTGACCAGCGAGCACAGCAGGATGTTGCGCTGGGCGAGCAGGCCGACCGGGAGCATGCCGCCAGCCGGCGGGACGTGCGCGGAGCCTGCCGGGCGTGCGGGCTCGTCGACGAAGCGCCAGATGAGCACCGCGAGGATCAAGCCGGGGATGCCGGCGACGAAGAAGGCCGCATGCCAGTCGTAGGCCGCGGCGATCCGGACCAGCGCATACGAGGCGAGCGAAGTGCCGACGATCGGGCCGAACACGTTCTGGACGATGCCGGCGTTGAGCGCCTGGCGGCCGGGCGCCGAGGCACCGGCCATGATCGCGAGGCAGATCGGCAGGAACGGCCCTTCGGCGATACCCATGACGATCCGCGAGGCGAGCAGGGTCTCGAAGCTCCACGCCAGCCCCGAGAGCACCGAACAGGCGGAAAACAACACCAGCGCGACGATCAGGAACGGCTTGCGCCGGCCGATCAGGTCCGACCACCGGCCGATCAGGAAGGCGCCGAGCGCCCAGGTCAGCGACAAACCCGAGT
>DATDLP010000181.1:0-3602 GCA_036519255.1 Croceibacterium sp. | reverse complement strand
GCCTTCGTCGCTGAACCCCGCCAGCCCGGTCAGCGCGGCCTCTGCCGCCACCGGCCGGTCGAGCGGCTCGACCAGCTGCGCCAGGGTGACCTCGCCGTCGTCGGCCACGATTTCGAACGACAGCGCCGGAATGCGATTGCCGAAATCGCCCAGCTGTAGCCCTTCGAACACGCAATAGGCCAAGCCGCGGAAGGCCGGGCAGGCCGGGCCTTGCGCCGAGGCGATCAGCGGATCCGGCAGCTGGTCGCCATGGCCGAGATGAACCCTGAGCGTGCCGCCCGTCTTGAGGTCGCCCGCCGCGCCGCGCAGCAGGCTGCCATCCGCCCAGATCCGGCGGAGGCCGCGGATCGGGCGGCTGGCCAGTGCCACCGCGAACGAGGCCGCGTAGCTGTAAGTCGTGGTCGAGGGCCGGCCCTTGCCGCCGCCGCTCCGCTCGCTCGTCTCGACCAGGTCGGTCGCCCAGATCACCGTGCCCGGCGCGCGCATCGTGCCGAAGTGACGCGGGATCGGTGTGCCGTAGCTCGAGGTGGTGACCGCCAGCTCGCGCAGCCGCGGCCCTTCGCGCCGCGCTCCGCCGCCGAGCACCGCGCGGTCGATCTGGCTCCCGATCAGCGAGCCGAGCGCGCCGCCGATCGGCCCGCCAAGCGCATTGCCGAGCGCGGTGAAGACCAGAGTGGCCATGGGGGGATCCTATTCCGCGAGGAGGCGCCAGTGGCGCACGATGGGCCAGGCGAGCGGTGCTGGCGTCAGCACGACCCGGCCGAGTCCGGCGTGGGCGTGAACGAATCCCCCGGCCATGCCCGCCACCACGAGATGATGCTGCGCAGGTCCCGGCCGCACCAGCAGGACGTCGCCCGGCGTCACCGCGCCCGCCGCGGCCCCAAGGCCTGCGTGAGTTGCGGCATCGAGCAGGCCGTCGAGGCGCGATTGCCGCAGCCAGTAGCCGGTGGGCGCACGAACGGGCCGGCCGGCTTCCGCCAGCGCCGCCGCGACCAGCCCGACGCAGTCGAGCCCGCGCGCCGGATCGCGCCCATGCAGCCGGAACGGCGTGCCGATCAGCCGCTCGGCCGCCGCTGCGAGGGCCGCTCGGGCAACGGTCACTTTCCGCTCACCGGATGGCGCGCGATCAGGTCGTTGCCCGGCACGAACGGTTCGCCCTGAAAATTGACCGCGTTTCCGAAGCGCCCGGAGCAGGTCTGCAAGGTGTGGTCGCAGCCCTCGCGCAGCAGAGCGCGCGTGCCAGCGTCGAGCCCCGGGTCGAGCGGCACGTCGAGCACCAGGCCGCTGTCGTCGGCGCTCAAAACGGCCATTGCGATCCCGGCCTGCCGCCCGTCGAGCCAGCGAACGCTGCCGTCGCGCATGCTTGCGGCCGGTGGCCCGCCCGTGAAGGCGATGCGGCTTGCCGCAAGGTCGAGGCTTGCGACCGTCGCTTCGTGCGTGAACCGCGCCGGGCTCAGCGTGCAGCCGGGCCCGCAGAAGCGCGCGCGGCAAGTCGGGCTGGTGCGCGGCACGAGGTCGGCTTCGAGCGCCGCCTTGGCCGAGCTCAGCTCGGCACTGAATCCGCCCGCCTGCTCGTCGACGCCGCCGATCTCGCCGCGATAGAGCACCGCGCGGTCGAGCGAGTCCCAGTCGACCACACCGATCTCGACCCCCGCGCCATCGAACCGTCCGGCGGCAAGATCGGCCGCCGAGATGCAGTCGTGGCTCAGCGCGCCGCGGACCTCGGCGCTGTCGGGCGCAAGGTCGGCGGTGCGCCGGATCGCGCTTGGCAGCATGCCCGGCGCAGCGCGGTGCAGCACGCCGTCGAACCACAGGTCGCGATCGTGGCTGGTGAGCCCGAGCGTGACTCCGTCGCGCCGGCGCACGCGCCAGAACGTCGCCGAGGCCTCGAGCCCCTCTCGGTGGAACACCCGGCTCATACCGCCTCCCGGATCTCGACCAGCGGCACCGAGGGCGCCTCGCCCGCGGCGAACGCCGCGCCGGTCACATCGAGCCGGTCGCTCGCAAAGCGCACGGGCACGTCGAAGAGGAACCCCGCAGTGACCTCCGCCCCGGCCGGCGGCGCGTCGTCGAACGCGATCCAGCCACCGGGCTCGAGCACCCAGCCGCCCGCAACCACACCATCGACCGCAACCACAACGCTCGCGGCCCGCGGCCGCGTGATCGGACGCATCTGCGGCTCGGGTCCGTCGTAGCGCTTGCTCAGCCGGAACCGCGCGGTGAGCCCGTCGCCGGTGCCGATCGGCTGGTCGGTCGCCGCGGGCATGCCGGTCATCGCGTGCGAGCTGAAATCGTACGGATCGCGCAGCCGGAACCCGCGCGCGGCCCCGCGCCGTGCACGGAAGAACGCGATCAGCGTCCCCAACTCGCCGTCCGAGCGGATGCCGGGCCCGACGTCGAAGTGCAGCCGCGCATCGCTCCATTGGCTGCCGCGCCGCTCGTGACCCGAGGCGGTCACCGCGATCGAAGTCGAGAACTCGGCGCTGACTCCCGCGTCGCGCCCGAGCGCGAGCGGATAGAGCACGTCGTCGAACGCTTGCATCGATTGGTCCTCCGTTGCGGGCAGGCGTGTGAAACCGTCGCGCGCGACTTGCGGCAGCGCCCACACGAAGCGCCGGGCTACCCCGCGCGCGGCGGCCTCGTCGATCGCCGCGTCGATCCGCGGCCAGAACGTGTCGGCATCCCCGGCGAGCAGCACGAACCCGGCGAGGTAGTCCTGTCGCTCGAGCGGATAGCCGAGCCGTCCCTGGACGGTCGCATAGCCGCTCACCCGCCGCGCGTCGGCGCCCCCGGTGAGCCAGTCGTAATCCTCGAGCTGCAGCCGGTCGTAGTTCGGCCAGGCCCAACCGTCGGGCAGCAGCGCGCGCCGGGCTTCGGGCATCGCCTGATCGAGCACCGTCGGGGTGAATACCAGCAGCATCACCTCGGCCTCGTCGCCCGCTGCCGCGCGCACCGCGTCGCGCAAGTCGCCGGTCGACTGCGCCAGCGCTGCGCCCGCCGCGTCGAGCAGCGCGAGTTGCGGCACCGAGAGCGGCAGCCGCAGGTCGCTGATCGCCGGCGGATCGCCGAACCGCACGCGCGCCGCGTCATCGTACAGCGCGATCCGCCCGTCCGCCGTGGTCCACCACCACGGCTCGCCGATCTGGAACGAGACCGGCAGCCCGGCCGCGAGCAGAAGCTCCACGAACCGCGTCGCGATCCCCTGCAGGAATGCCATCGCCTCGGCGTTCGCCGGCGAGAGCAGCGTCGACGGCGGCACCCACCCGGTCAGCGCCGGAGCGCCGTCGGCGAACCGCTGCTGCCACGCGGGCGGGCAATGCTCGGCGAACAGCTCGTACGACAGTGACGCGATCGGCCGATAGCCCTGCGCCGCGCACAGCCCGAACCAGCTCGCGTGCCACGCCTCGGCCGGACCGCACAGTTGCGCCTCGCTGGCGAGCAGCCCACCGCCCACCTGCGGCTCGAGCCGGTAATAGTGGCTCATGCCAACGTAGTGCACGATCGGCCCGCGGTACCCGAGACCGCGCAGGTTGCGCAGCAGGCGCGCCGGGGTCAGGTTGTAGCTGTCGTCGTACGCGGTCGCCATGTGCAGGTCGTGCGGC
>DATDLP010000180.1:0-6535 GCA_036519255.1 Croceibacterium sp. | reverse complement strand
AGTTGCGGATTGGTCCGGTTGGCCATCGCCAGCGCCTCGCGCAGCGTGTCGATCGCCCCGCCCGCCGGGTCCTGCGCGCCGACCGGCGCAGCGACCGCGCACGCGCAGGCAGTCAGCACCCAGCGCAGTCCCCTCCGGCTCATGTCAGAAGCTCCATCCTTTCGGCGCGGCGAACTCGGGCAGCACGGGGATCCCGAGCTCGGCGAGCGGGAGCAGCGCCAGAGCGCCGGCCGCCTTGCGGCCGATGGCGAGGCGGGTGATGCCGTTCTCGACCAGGCCTGAAACGACCCGGCCACCGTCGACGAGCCGCGCGACGAGCGCGGCGGGCAACTGCTCGACGGCACCGTCGATCACCAGCAGGGTGAAATTGCCGCCGTCGTGCGGCGTGCCGGCGTCCGCGGGCAGGAGCACCTCGAGCGAGCCGACCATCGGACGCAGCAGCTCGGCCAGGTAGCCGCTGCCGCCATCGACCAGCAGCAGCATGTCGTCCCGACCGGGACGGGCTTCCTGCAGCATCATGCCGTGGACCACCGGCGCGGCGAGCTGATGGCCGCCGTCGAGCGCGATCGCGCGATCGATATAGGCGAAGCCCCGCGCAGCTTCCGGCACGAAGTTCTCGCGTGCGACCTCGGCCATGCGGCGCAGCACCGGCTCGGCGTTGACGCCGCTGGTGCGAAGCTGGCTGTCGATCATCGACCGGCGCGCCTGGTTGGCCCGCTCGGCCTCAACTCCGGCGGACGGCCGGTCCTCCACGATGGTCACTGCTTTGATCTCATGTCGATAACGCCGGCGAGCCTTAGGGCCTGCGCCCATACGCGGCAATGGTCCCTGTTGTCGCAAGTGGTCGCCGGGTGCGCGCTTTGCAAGGGGCCGGCGCGCGCCTATGGGGCCGGGCATTCGACGGGCAGGAGTGCAGTACCGATGAACGACATGGTCACGATCCGCGAGGAGGACCTGATCGAAAGCGTCGCCGACGCGCTGCAGTACATTTCGTACTACCACCCGATGGACTACATCCGCGCGCTCGGCGAGGCCTATGAGGCCGAGCAGGGCCCGGCGGCGAAGGATGCGATCGCGCAGATCCTGACCAACAGCCGGATGTGCGCCGAAGGCCACCGGCCGATCTGCCAGGACACCGGAATCGTCAACGTGTTCGTCAAGTGGGGGCAGGAATGCCGCCTCGAATCCGCGCGCTCGCTGCAGGCGGTGGTCGATGACGGCGTGCGCCGCGCCTACAACCACCCCGAGAACAAGCTGCGCGCGTCGATTCTGGCCGATCCGGCGTTCACCCGCCGCAACACGCGCGACAACACGCCGTGCGTGCTGTCGGTCGAGCTGGTGCCTGGGCGCACGGTTTCGATCGACGTTGCCGCGAAGGGCGGCGGGAGCGAGAACAAGTCGAAGTTCAAGATGATGAACCCGAGCGACAATATCGTCGACTGGGTGCTCGAGATGATCCCGCAGATGGGCGCCGGGTGGTGCCCGCCGGGGATGCTCGGGATCGGCATTGGCGGCACTGCCGAGCATTGCGTCAAGCTCGCCAAGCAGAGCCTGATGGACCCGATCGACATGGGCCAGCTCAAGGCGCGCGGGCCGCAGAACGATATCGAGAAGCTGCGCATCGAGATCTTCGACAAGGTCAACGCGCTCGGCATCGGCGCGCAGGGGCTCGGCGGGCTGTCGACTATCCTCGACGTCAAGATTCTCGACTGGCCGTGTCACGCCGCGGGCAAGCCGGTGGCGATGATCCCCAACTGTGCGGCGACGCGCCACGCGCACTTCACGCTCGATGGCTCGGGCCCGAGCTACCTGCCCGCGCCCGATCTCGAGGCCTGGCCGGACGTGCACTGGGAGCCCGACAGCGCGGCCAAGCACGTCGACCTCGACAACCTGACCGCCGAGGAAGTGCGGAGCTGGAAGGCCGGCGACCGGCTGCTGCTCAACGGCGCGATGCTCACCGGTCGCGACGCGGCGCACAAGCGCATCGCCGACATGCTGGCCAAGGGCGAGGAGCTGCCGGTCAGCTTCCGCGGCCGCGCGATCTACTACGTCGGGCCGGTTGATCCGGTCATGGGCGAGGTCGTCGGCCCGGCAGGCCCGACCACCGCGACGCGGATGGACAAGTTCACCGACATGATGCTCGACCTCGGCCTGCTGGCGATGATCGGCAAGGCCGAGCGCGGGCAGGGCGCGGTGCAGGAGATCGCCAGGCACAAGGTCGCCTACCTGATGGCGGTCGGCGGCGCGGCCTACCTCGTCGCACGCGCGATCAAGGCGGCGAAAGTGGTGGGATTCGAGGATCTCGGGATGGAAGCGATCTACGAGTTCACCGTGCGCGACATGCCCGTGACCGTCGCGGTCGATGCCGAAGGCAACAACGTCCACACGCTCGCGCCGATGCACTGGCGCGACAAGATCGCGCGCGAGGGGCTGCTTGAAAGCTTGTCCTGAGCTGCCGGCTTGGCCAGCCAGCCGAAGAGGCGCGTGACGCCGGGCAAACCCGTTTCGACCAAGGCGTGACTCGCCTCGACCGCCGGACTGGCGCTTTTCGGGCGGCTCCCGCTAGGACCGAGCCAATGGAATGGGAAGCCTCCGGAACCGACCGCGCGCGCGTGCCGCTGAAGATAGTGCTCGCCTCGATTGCGGGACTGTGGCTGTGCTACTTCCTGCTCACCACGCTGCGGTCCGAGGTGCTCGGGTTCGGCTTTCCGTTCGAGATGATGTGGCGCCGGGGGCTTGCCTGTCTCGCGGGCATCGCGATCACCGCTATGCTGTGGCTGATCCTGCGGCTGTTCGACGCACGGCCGCTATGGATGAAGATCATCGCCGCGCTGGTGGTTTCGGTGCCGGCAGCGGTGCTGCTGGTCGAAAGCAACGCGCTGATGTTCGCCGACATTGAGGAGAAGGCGGCGCAGAACATGGCCGCCGGTCAGAAGAGCCTCGGCGGCGACCCGCTGGCATCGGACTCGGTTTTGGAAGAGGGCGGGATGCAGGGCGCGCCCAGCGTGGTCGTGCAGCAGCTCCCGCTGACCCCGGTACAGACGCTGATGGAAGAGGCGTTCGGCCGCTACTTCATGATGCTGGCCTGGTGCGCGCTCTATCTCGCGCTGCTGACCGGCGAGAAGGCGCGCGCCGCGGAAAAGCGCGAAGGTGCCTACAAGCGCGCGGCCAAGGCTGCGGAGCTGCGCTCTTTGCGCTATCAGGTCAATCCGCACTTCCTGTTCAACACCCTCAACTCGCTCTCGGCGCTGGTGCTGACCGGCAAGACTCAAGCCGCCGAGCGGATGATCCAGACGATTTCGACCTTCTACCGCCGCAGCCTGGCCGACGACCCGACCGCCGACGTGCCGCTGCGCGAGGAGTTCGCGCTGCAGAAGCTCTATCTCGACATCGAGGGGGTCAGATTCCCGCACCGGCTGCGCGCGGTCTACAAGCTGTCCGAGGATCTCGAGGACGCCAAGGTTCCTGGCATGATCCTGCAGCCGCTGGTCGAGAACTCGGTCAAGCACGCGGTCGCGCCGACTGCGGAGCAGGTGACGATCACGCTCGCCGCGCGCGAGGAGTACGGCCGGCTGGTGGTCACCGTAAGTGACGACGGCCCGGGCGCGGCTGGGCCGGGAAGCGACAAGCGCGGGCACGGCATCGGCGTCGCCAACGTGCGCGATCGGCTCGAGGCGCGCTTCGGCAGCGAGGCGACGATCGTTTCGGGCCCGGTGCCCGGCGGGTATTCCACTCAGCTCAGAATGCCGATATTGCGTCAGGAAGCCCTGTGACACCTAGATACTTCAAGGAGTCTTGGGGCGTGTTGCGCACGATGATTGTCGACGACGAGCCGCTGGCGATCGAGCGGATGCAGGTGCTGTGCGCCGAGATCGACGAGCTTGCGGTGATCGGCACGGCGAGCGACGGCGAGGCCGCGTTGCGCTTGGCCGACAAACTCAGGCCCGACCTCCTGCTGCTCGACATGACGATGCCGGGGATCGACGGCCTCGCGGTCGCGCGACAGCTCGGCAAGCGCGACAATCCGCCGGCAGTGATCTTCGTCACCGCGCACGAGGACTTCGCGGTCGAGGCGTTCGACCTCGAAGCGGTCGACTACGTGCTCAAGCCAGTCGCCGCCGAGCGGCTCGAACGGGCGATCGACCGCGCCGTCGCGCGGCGCGAGCGGGTCGGCAGCGAGAGCGGCGAATGGCTGAGCGAGTTCTGGGTGCCGCACCGCTCCGAGTTGCTGCGGATCGACGCCGGCCAGGTCGACCGGATCGACGCAGAGCGCGATTATGTCCGGCTGCATGTCGGCGAGCGCAGCTATCTTCTGCTGCAGACGATCGCCGGGCTCGAGGGAAAGCTCGATCCGAGCCGGTTTCTGCGCATCCACCGGTCGACGATCCTGCGGCGCGACCGGATTCGTGGCTTGCGGCACGAAGGCCTCGGGGTGTGGTGCGCCGAACTCGACGACGGCGAGACGCTGCGCATCGGCCGGACCTATCTCCGCAAGGTCAAGGCGATGGCCGGGCGCTAAGAAGCGACGCGCCAAAAACGACAGGGGCGCCTCCCGCCTGGGAGACGCCCCTGCTCACAGGGCCCGTTGCCGTCAGCCGCCCGCCGACTCGCGCTTTACCACCTGGGCATATTGCTGGTCGAGGCTACGACGCGCCTCGCGGTAGCATTCGCGCGATTGCGCAGAACGCAGGTGCGAGCCGGTGACGTCCTCGTTCACCCCACAGACCAGGCGCGCAGCGCGTTCGAGGCGGAGATCGAGCTGCCGTTGGCCCTCGGCGCTGGTGAGGTCGAGATCGCCGTAGTGGACACCCCGGGTGCGGGTCTCCTCGCCAGCGGTCGCGGGCACCGCGAGAGCTGCTGCCACCAGTGCCAGCGCCAGCGATTGCATCCTCATGTCATCCTCCTCGTAATACCAGGTTGCGCCGCAGCTTCGGGACTGCTGAAGGCTGCGGCGCAAGAGAAGGAATAGCCGTAACTACAGCGGCTTGCGCGCGAGGCTCGGCCACCTGCGTTTGCAGTTCGACGGAGGGGCCCGAGGACGACGAATGACCGTCCAGGGTCCACGAACCGCCATTGGCAACCGACGAACGTTTCGCCATTTGTGACGGCATGGTAATATTCTTCGTTTTTCTGCTCGGAATCGGCAATTTTCCGCTTCATCAGGCGGTCCTGAAGAGCGGGCACCCGGTGCTCGACCAAATGCGCTGGCTGGTGAACAGTCTCGGCGGGCGCGGCAGCCTGGCACTCGAATTCGCGCTGCTGCTCGCCGCGCTGCTTCTGGTGACGGGCGGCCATCCGGGCTGGGTGTGGGCTTACGGCGGGTATAGCGCGATCAACATGCTCTCAGCCTGGCTGGTGCTTTCGCGGCGGATCTGACGGGAACCGCGCCGCGCGGCGAGCGCTGTCGCGTCATGACGGGCATGCGGCCGATCTGGCTGGTCAACAACGCGGCGAGCGGCAGCAACGACGATGTGGCGCTGGCTGCGCTCGACACGTGCTGCGGGGAGCACGGCCTGCACGTCGCGCACCGCACGGTGTTCCCGGCGCAGGATCTTCCCACGCCCGCGGTACTCGACGCCGCGGGGATCGATCTCGTCGTGGTGTTCGCCGGCGACGGCACGATCAACAGCCTGATCGCCGAGCTCGCCGGCTGGGGCGGATCGCTGCTCGTCCTTGCGGGCGGCACCATGAACTTGCTGTACCATCGCCTGCATGGCGACCGGTCGGTCGAAGAGGTCGTGGCCATGCTCGCCCGCGGCGAGACGACCAAGCGGCGCCCGGGCGTGATCCGCTCGCCCTACGGCAATGCCTACGCCGGGATGCTCGCCGGCCCGGGCACGAGCTGGGGTCGGGTGCGCGAGGCGATGCGCGAAAACGCGGTGATCGAGCTCGCCGAGGGCACGGTCAAGGCGATCGAGGACACGCTGACCGGCGAGATGATCGCCTGCAACGACCCATTGCTCGGCAGCCGCGACGGCTACCCGCTGATCTGCCTCGAGCCCGGCGACAGCGCGATCGAGGTCGTGGCCTACGCCGCGAGGACTCCGGGCGAGTATCTCGAGCACGCCTGGGCTCTCGCGCGGCGCAACTTTCGCGAGGGGCCGCACGAGGTTCTCGGCCACACGCGCAAGGTGCGGCTGGCGAGCACGCGCGGCAACGCGTTCGGGCTGCTGATCGACGGCGAGCCGGCCGAAGCGGCGCCCGAGGTCGAGTTCGTGCTGGCGGGCGCCGAGGTCGATCTGGTAGCGACCGCGCCCGATGGCTCCTGACACTCTGCTCTTCCACCCCAGCGACATCCATTTCGGGCTCGAGGACAACAAGGCGCTCGACTGGGTGCACCAGGAGATCGCCGAGCGGCGCCCGCAGGCGGTGGCGATCACCGGCGACCTGACGATGCGCGCGCGGCACCGCGAATTCGCCGCCGCGTGCCGCTGGATCCAGTCGCTCGACGTGCCGGTCACGGTCGAGATCGGCAACCACGACATGCCGTACTTCAACCTGATCGAGCGGTTCGTCGCGCCGTACCGCCGGTTCC
>DATDLP010000179.1:0-3788 GCA_036519255.1 Croceibacterium sp. | reverse complement strand
CACCGAGGAGGACGCGCTCTACGAGTTCGAAGGCTGGCTGCTCGATCCGCTCAAGCGCCGGCTGACCGATCCCGAGGGCACCGTGGTGCCGCTGTCCTCGGCCGAGTTCCGCCTGCTCGTCGCGTTCCTGTCGCATCCGCGTCAGGTGCTCGACCGCGACCGGCTGCTCGACATGGTCCAGGGCCGCGAGGCGCACCTGTTCGACCGCGCGGTCGACAACCAGGTCAGCCGGCTGCGGCGCAAGATGGAAACCGACAGCCGCGATCCCAAGCTGATCCAGACGGTATGGGGCGGCGGCTACCGCCTTGCCGCCGACGTCCGCCGCACCGCGCCCGACCGTTCCTGACCGGCTGATGCGCCGCTTCCTCCCCAAGAGCCTGCTCGGGCAGATGCTGCTGTCGGTGGCGCTCGCGCTGCTGGTCGCGCAGACGATCTCGGCCGTGCTGCAATACCGCGGCGCCGAGCAGCGGCGCGAGATGATCGCGGCCAACAGCCTCGCCTTCCAGCTGGCGACCGAGGCGCGCTTCGACTTCCGCCGGACGAGCGCGCGCAATCCCGCCAGGTCCAACAGGGGGCGCTGGCAGCGCCTGCAGGTCGAGCGCAACGCCGAGCAGCCGCAGCACCGGGGCGAGATTCGCGACCAGGCCCGCGAGGAGATGCTGCGCTCGATCCTGCTCGACTACGGCGTCGACCCGGCCGAGTTGGTCGTGGTGACGCGCGACGTCACCGACGACCGCTACGTGATGGACCAGCTGGAGGACCGCGAACGGGCCGAGTGGTCGAAGGGCCGGCTGCTCGTTGCCGGGCTGGTGCGACCCGGCGAGAACCGATGGACGGTCGCGCGCTGGCCGATCTCCGGCCCCGAGCCGATGCAGCTCGGCTACCTGATCGGGCAGACACTGCTGCTCTACGTGGTGCTGGTCGGCGGGCTCGCCTGGCTGCTGCGGCGGATTACCCGGCCGATCGCCGCGCTGACCAAGCGGGTCGAGTACTTCGCCGCGACGCGCGAGCTCGACGGCCAGCTCGAGCCCTCCGGCCCCGACGACACCCGCCGGCTGATCGCCGCGCACAACGCGATGGAAGGGCGTATCGCCGCGCTGCTCGACGAGAAGGACGTTATGCTCGGCGCGATCGGGCACGACCTCAAGACCCCGCTCGCGGCGCTGCGCGTGCGCATCGAATCGGTCGAGGACGACGCCGAGCGCGCGAAGATGGCGGCCAGCATCGAGGACATCACCCGCTCGCTCGACGACATCCTATCGCTCGCCCGCGTCGGCCGTCCGAGCGATCCGCTCGAACGCACCGACCTTGCCGCGCTGCTCGGCGCGGTGGTCGAGGAGTTCGAGGACATGGAGGAGCCGGTCGAGCTCGCCGACACGCAACGCCTGGCGATGCCGCTGCGCGCGACCTGGCTGCGGCGCGCGCTGCGCAACCTGATCGAGAACGCGCTGCGCTATGGCGAGCGCGCCCGCGTCTCGCTTGCGCGCGACGGGCGCCAGGCGGTCGTGAGGATCGAGGACGATGGGCCCGGCATCCCCGAAGGCGAGATCGCCGCGATGATGGAGCCGTTCGCGCGCGGCGACGCCTCGCGCAACCGCGGGACCGGCGGCTCCGGGCTCGGCCTCGCGCTCGCGCGGGCGATCGCCGACCAGCACGGCGGCCGGCTGACGCTGCGCAACCGCCACGGCGCCAACGGCAAGGTGGAAGGGCTTATCGCCGAGCTGCGCTTGCCCATCGACTGACGGCTTCGCTTTCCGGCGGCGGCGCTGCTAGAGGGCCGGTTTCTTCCGAAACCAATTGCCCCGGAGTCTCTCCCCCTTGAAACGTTTCGCCGTACCCGCGCTCGCCGGCCTGCTGCTGGCCGGCTGCGCCGCCGCCACGTTCGCCCAGGCCCCTGCTCCCGCACCAGCCACCGGCCCGCTGCCCGCCTCCGTCACAAGCGACCTGCCGCGCGTGGCGCGCCCGCTCCACTACCAGATCGAGGTCGTGCCCGACGCGGCGAACCTGACCTTCAGCGGCGTTTCCAGCGTCGACGTCGAAGTGTTCGAACGGACCCAGACGCTGACGCTCCATGCCAACGAGCTCGAATTCACGCTCGCGCGGCTGATGCCGGCGGACGGCCGCGGCGAAGGCGTCGCGCTCGAGGCTAAGGTCGATCCGGAGGCGCAGACCGTGCGGCTCGAAGCCGGCCGGCCGATCGCGCCCGGCAGCTACAAGCTCATGTTCCACTACAGCGGCAAGATCAACACCCAGGCGACCGGGCTGTTCGCGCTCGACTATCCCGACAAGCGCAGCGGCGAGACCGTGCGCGGTCTGTTCACCCAGTTCGAGGCCCCCGACGCACGCCGCTTCGCGCCGATGTTCGACGAGCCGAGCTACAAGGCCACGTTCGAGCTCTCGGCGATCGTCCCGGCCGGGCAGATGGCGGTCAGCAACATGCCGATCGTGCGCGAGGACGCGCTTGCCGGCGGCACGCGCAAGCGCGTGACGTTCCAGACCACGCCGACGATGTCGAGCTACCTGCTGTTCTTCGCGGTCGGCGACTTCGAGCGGCTTGCGACCAAGGGCCCCGGCGGGGTCGACGTCGGCATCGTCAGCCCGGCCGGCAGCGGCGAGCAGGCGCGGCTCGCGCTCGAATCCACTCCCGAGATCCTCGAGTACTACACCGACTACTTCGGCGTGCCGTACCCGCTGCCCAAGCTCGACAACGTCGCCGCCCCCGGCCAGTCACAGTTCTTCGGTGCGATGGAGAACTGGGGCGCGATCCTGACGTTCGAGAAGTACCTGCTGATCGACCCGACGATCACCGACCCCGCGACGCAGAACTACCAGTACACCGCGCTCGCGCACGAGATCGCGCACCAGTGGTTCGGCGACATCGTGACCATGGCGTGGTGGGACGACCTGTGGCTCAACGAGGGCTTCGCAAGCTGGATGGAGACCAAGGCCAGCGCGGTGTTCCGCCCCGACTGGTTCCCGCTGGTCACCCGCGTCAACGGGCGCGAGACCGCGATGGGCTACGACGCGTTCGTCACCACGCACCCGGTGGTGCAGCCGATCCGCACCGTCGCCGAGACCAACCAGGCGTTCGACGCGATCTCGTACTCGAAAGGCGAGGCGGTGATCGCGATGCTCGAGGCCTATGCCGGCGAGGACACCTGGCGCGACGGGATCCGCGCGTACATCCGCGAGCACAGCTACCGCAACACGACCAGCGACGACCTGTGGCGCGCGGTCGAGGCGGCCGGCGCGCGCGGGCTGGTCGACATCGCGCACGACTTCACGCTCCAGCCCGGCGTGCCGCTGGTGCGCGCCGAAGCGGCCTGCCGCGAGGGCACGACCGTGCTCAGCCTGACGCAGAGCGAGTTCAGCCGCGACCGCAAGGACGAGACCGCCGGAAGCCCGCAGCGCTGGCGCGTGCCGCTGCTGATCCAGGCCGGTCAGGCTACGCCCGTGCGACGCGTGCTCGACGGCAGCGCGACGCTCGAGCTGCCCGGCTGCGGGCCGGTGGTCGTCAACGGCGGCCAGCTCGGCTATTTCCGCACGCTCTATTCGCCGGCAATGGGCGCGGCGCTGGTCGAGGCGCTGCCGGACCTCGCGCCGATCGACCAGCTTGGGCTGCTGCGCGACGGGTTCGCGCTCGCGCAGGCCGGCTACCAGCCGGCGGGCCAGGCGCTCGACCTGCTCGCCGCGGTGCCCGGCGATGCCAATCCGCTCGTCGCGCAAGGCGCGGTCGGCCAGTGGAGCGAGGTCCACGGTCTCGTGCCCGAAACGGCCAAGCCGCAGGT
>DATDLP010000178.1:0-3267 GCA_036519255.1 Croceibacterium sp. | reverse complement strand
CCGCCAGTTCCGTGCGATGATCGGCCGGGCGCAGGGCGCCAACCCGCTCGCCCCGGCGATGCTCGCGCAGATCGCCAGCCAGGCGCGCAACCTGCTGCAGCGATGACGCTTGACCCGGCTGCCGATTTTGCCGAGCCGAGCGAAATGACCAGCGCGGACATCGTCATCGTCGGCACCGGGCACGGCGGCGCGCAGGCGGCGATCGCCTTGCGTCAGCAGGGCTTCGGCGGATCGATCACGATGGTCGGGCGCGATTCGGTGCCGCCTTACGAGCGCCCGCCGTTGTCGAAGGAGTACCTCGCCGGCGAGAAGCCGTTCGAGCGCCTGCTGATTCGCCCGCCGCAATTCTGGGCTGAGCGCGACGTGGAGCTGCTGCTCGACACCAACGTCCGCTCGCTCGATCCCGCGGCGAAGACGCTGACGCTGTCGGGAGGCGACACGCTCGGCTACGGCACGCTGATCTGGGCAGCGGGTGGCGACCCGCGACGGCTGTCGTGCCCCGGGGCCTTGCTCCCGGGCATCTTCGCGATCCGCGACCGTGCCGACAGCGAGAGCATCGCCGCCGCGCTTGTCGCCGGCGCGCGCCGCGCGGTGGTGGTCGGCGGCGGCTACATCGGGCTCGAGGCGGCCGCGGTGCTGACCAAGCTCGGCTGCGAGGTCGTGCTGGTCGAGATGCTCGATCGCGTGCTCGCGCGCGTCGCGGGCGAGGACCTGTCGCGGTTCTACGAGGCCGAGCACCGCGCGCGCGGGGTCGACATCCGGCTCGGCGCCGAGGTCGAGGCGATCGAGGGCGAGGACCGCGTCACCCGCGTCCGCCTGGTGGGCGGCGATACGATCGCGTGCGACATCGTCGTGGTCGGCATCGGCATCGTGCCCTCGGTCGGCCCGCTCATCACCGCCGGGGCGGCGGGCGCCAACGGGGTCGACGTCGACCAGTTCTGCCGTACCAGCCTGCCCGAGGTCTACGCGATCGGCGACTGCGCGGCGCACGCCAATCCTTACGCGGGCGGCGCGGTGATCCGGCTCGAGAGCGTGCAGAACGCCAACGACATGGCGAATGCCGCCGCGCGCGCGATCTGCGGCGATCCGCAGCCGTACGCGGCGCTGCCGTGGTTCTGGTCGAACCAGTACGACCTCAGGCTGCAGACCGTCGGCCTCAATCTCGGCCACGACGCCACCGTGCTGCGCGGCGACCCCGCGAGCCGCAGCTTCTCGGTCGTGTACCTCAAGGCCGGCCAGGTCATCGCGCTCGACTGCGTCAACCGGACCAAGGACTACGCGCAGGGCCGCAAGCTGATCGAGGCGAAAGCGACGATCGCGCCAGAGGCGCTCGCCGACGCGGATACGCCGCTCAAGGAGCTGCTCTAAATCCTCTCCATCGCGCAGCGAGGGGGATGGTGGAGGGGTTTTGGCGTGCGGGACCGCTCCGTCACCGGCCTGCGGCCGGCGCCACCTCCCCATCGCCTGCGGCGATGGAGAGGATTTTGGCGAGTGCCCACTCCGCCGCCTCGGCCACCCCCGGATCCGGGTCCCCCAGCAGCGCCCGCACCGGAGCCTCCAGCCCCGCGGTCCCGCTGTTCCCCGCCGCGATCAGGCAGTTGCGCACGAACCGGTCGCGCCCGATGCGCTTTATCGGCGAGCCCGAGAACAGCTGGCGGAACCCCGCGTCGTCCAGCGCCAGCAATTCCTCGAGCCTCGGTGCGACCAGCTCGGCACGCGGCACAAACGCGCGATGGCGCGCCGCGCTCGCGGCGAACTTGTTCCACGGGCACACCGCGAGGCAGTCGTCGCAGCCGTAGATGCGGTTGCCGATCGCTGCGCGGAACTCCTCCGGGATCGGCCCTTTGTGCTCGATCGTCAGGTACGAGATGCACCGCCGCGCATCGAGCTTGAAGGGGGCAGGGAAGGCATCGGTCGGGCACGCGTCCTGGCACGCGCGGCACGAGCCGCAGCGCTCGTCGTGCGGCGCGTCGGGTGCGAACGGCAGCGTGCAGTAGATCGCGCCGAGGAACAGCCATGAGCCGTGCTCGCGGCTGACCAGGTTGGTGTGCTTGCCCTGCCAGCCGATTCCGGCCGCTTCGCCGAGCGGCTTTTCCATCACCGGCGCGGTGTCGACGAACACCTTGAGCTCGGTCCCCGGCGCCTGCTCGACCAGCCAGCGCGCCAGCGCCTTGAGCGCCTTCTTGACCGTGTCGTGATAGTCCTGGCCTTGCGCATAGACCGATATCCGCGCCCGCTCGGCATCGCCCTCGAGCGCCAGCGGATCGGTGTCGGGCGCGTAGCTCATGCCGAGCGCGATCACGCTGCGCGCTTCGGGCCACATCGCGTTGGGCCCTTGGCGCACGTCGGCGCGCGCCTCCATCCACTCCATCGCACCGTGGTTCCCCTCGGCGAGCCATTCGTGCAGCCGCCGCGCGCGCAGCGGATCGTCGGCGGCGGGCGCGAAGCCGACCGCCGAGAAGCCGAGCGCGCGCGCCTGCGTCGTCAGCCGGCTCTTCAGCGCGTCGATTCCGGCGGCATCCGCCACGTTTCGGGTTGCTCCTGTTAACCTGCGGCGGGTAAGCCGCCCGCCATGGGTCGTGGGCTAGGCGAAGCGGCAGTGGCCGACAATCATCGAAACGGGCAGGGCAGCGGGCTGGCGATCGAGGCGCGCGGGCTGGTCAAGCGGTTCGACGGTACGCTCGCGGTCGACGGGGTCGACCTCGCGGTGCCCGAAGGTGCGATCTACGGCGTGCTCGGCCCCAACGGCGCGGGCAAGACCACCACGCTCAGGATGCTGCTCGGGATCATCGAGCCCGACGAGGGGCAGCGCTTCGTGCTCGGTCACGCCAACCCGCAGAACATCGCCCGCCAGATCGGCTACCTGCCCGAGGAGCGCGGGCTCTATCCCTCGATGAAGGCCTACGAGGCGATCGGCTTCCTCGGCGCGCTGCGGGGCCTGCCGGTGGCCGAAGGGCGCCGGCGCGGCCGCGAGCTGCTCGAAAGCAACGGCCTGCCGCCCGACCGGCAAATCCGCCAGCTGTCGAAAGGCATGGCGCAGCAGGTCCAGCTGCTCGGCACGCTGGTGCACGAACCGCGGCTGGTGATCCTCGACGAGCCGTTCTCGGGCCTTGACGCGATCAACCAGGGCAAGCTCGAGCGGCTGATCCGCGGGCTCGCCGAGAAAGGCGCCACGGTGATCTTCTCGACCCACGTGATCGCCCATGCCGAGCGGCTGTGCGACAGCGTCGCGATCATCGCCGGCGGCAAGGTGCCCTACGCCGGCTC
>DATDLP010000177.1:0-14620 GCA_036519255.1 Croceibacterium sp. | reverse complement strand
AGCACCCCGCCCTCGTAGTCGCCGGGCTCCGACAGCTCGACCGACAGCGAGATGCGCCGCTGGTCGAGCCGGTCGACCCCCGCGTCGCTATGCCAGCTCTGGAAATGCGCGCCGGGGCCGTAGCGAAGGAACTGGACGTCCTCGAACAGCGGATCGACCGCGAGCTCGAAGCGCTCCGCCGCAGCGGCGAACAGCGTATCGAGCCGCGCATGGATCCACCCGCCGGCGATATCGCGCGACCAGTAGCACCGCTCGGCCTCCCGCTGCCGCGGATCGACGTGGTCGCGCTCGCCATTGTAGACCGTCGCCGGCTCGAGCGGCCCGCCGCGGCCGAGCGCGACGATCATGTCGCACTCGGCCGCGGTGAACGCGTCGGGCAGGTCCAGCAACGTCGGCACGGAAGCGGCCGGAGGCCGCCCCATGTTTAGGGACGGCCGCGGTCGGTGACGCCCGGGATGTCGGGCTCGATATCGGCGTACTCGGGCTCGTGCACCTCGACGAGGCCGCGTCCGAGATGGCTGTGGCCGCGGCTGTAGGCGAAATAGACCACCAGCCCGATCACGCCCCAGATCGGCAGGAACAGCATCGCCTGCGTCGGCAGGTTGAAGAACAGGAAGATGCAGCCGGCGATCGTCAGCGGCGCGATGATCCACGCCGCCGGCACCCGGAAGTGGCGCTTGCGATCACCGTCCTTCTTGCGCAGCACGAGCAGCGCGATCGCCACGAACATGAACGCGTACAGCGTGCCCGCGTTGGAGATGTCCGCCAGCTGCCCGACGGGGAAGAACGCCGCACCGAGCGCCACCGCGCCACCGGTGATCGCGGTGACCACGTAGGGAGTCTTGAACTTCGGGTGCACCTTGCTCAGCCCTTCGGGCAGCAGGCCGTCGCGGCTCATCACGAAGAAGATGCGCGTCTGGCCGAACAGCAGCACGAGGATGACCGAAGGCAGCGCGAGGAACGCGGCGATGCCGAGCATGTTGCCCACGCCCGAGAAGCCGATCGTGCGCAGCACGTGGGCCAGCGCCTCGTTCGAGCAGACCAGCGCTTCGGCGTGCTCGGGCATCGCGCACTGCCGCGCCAGCTCGGCCGAACCGGCCGGGAACGGCACCCCGTTCGGGCCCATGATCGGCTGTCCGCCGATCGTGGCGATCGCGCCGCCGGCGACGAGGATGTAGAACACGGTGCAGATCAGCAGCGAGCCGATCAGGCCGATCGGCACGTTGCGCTGCGGGTTCTTGGTTTCCTCGGCCGCGGTCGAGACCGCGTCGAAGCCGACATAAGCGAAGAAGATCGTCGCCGCTGCGCCGACCGCGCCGACGCCGGTGCCGAAGCCGCCGAACACGCCCGCGGGCAGGAACGGATTGAACTTCTCGGCCGAGAACTCGGCGCTGGTATACGTCAGCGCGATGAACGCCGTCAGCGCGATGATCTTCACGCCCACCAGCACCGCGTTGACCTTGGCGCTTTCGCTGGTGCCGACGATCAGCAGCCCGGTGACCAGCAGCGCGATGACCAGCGCGGGAAGGTTGATCAACCCTCCGGGAGCGCCGCCCAGGGCCAGCGGTCCGGCCGACAGCCAGGCCGGCAAATCAACGCCGAGGAATCCGTGCAGGATGGTACCCGAGAAGTAGCCGGACCAGCCGACCGAAACCGCCGCCGCGGCGATCGCGTATTCCATGATCAGCGCCCAGCCGACGGTCCATGCGAGCAGTTCGCCGATCGAGGCGTAGCTGTAGGTATACGCGCTGCCCGCAACCGGGATCATCGAGGCGATTTCTGCGTAGCACAGCGCGGCGACGATGCAGATCAGCCCCGCGATGGCGAACGCCAGCATCAGCCCCGGCCCCGCCTTCTGCGCCCCCGCAGCGGTAAGCACGAAGATGCCGGTGCCGATCACGCTACCGATCCCCAGCAGGGTGAGTTGCACGGCACCGAGCGAGCGATGGAGCGCTTTCTTCTCCGCCGTCGCCAGGATGGCATCGAGCGGTTTAATACGGTCGAGGAGCATTCAGCCGACTCCCTTGAGTTCTGATTTCGAACCCGCGTTCCCTCCCGCGAGCTTCTGCTGGCGGGGGAGGCTAGCGCGGGCTCTGCCCATGGCAAGGATATTCGGCAGGCTTTCCCCGGTTCGGCGCGCAGTCTAGAAGCCGCCCATGTCCACGACCTTCCAGCTCGACACCGCGACCAGCCGGGCGAACCCGACGCCGCAGCCGATGCGCCGCCTGACGGTGCCCAAGATTCGCCAGCGCAAGCAGGATGGCGTGACCGCCGAGCCGATCGTCATGCTGACCGCCTACACCGCGCGCCAGGCGCAGCTGCTCGACGCGCATTGCGACGTGCTGCTGATCGGGGATTCGCTCGGCCAGGTGATCTACGGCCTGCCGTCGACGGTGCCGGTCACGCTCGAGATGATGGCCCAACACGCCGCCGCGGTTGTGCGCGGCAGCTATCATGCGCTGGTGGTGGTCGACATGCCGTTCGGCGCCTACGAGGCCTCGCCCGAGAAAGCGTTCGAGAGCGCCGCGTACCTGCTCAAGGCGAGCGGCGCCGCAGCGGTCAAGCTCGAGGGCGGCGAGGCGATGGCGGCGACGGTCGAGTTCCTCGTCCAGCGCGGGATCCCGGTGATGGGCCACGTCGGGCTCACCCCGCAGGCGGTCAACGTGCTCGGCGGCTACGGCGCGCGCGGCCGCGGCGACGACAACGGCGCCGAAGCCAACAAGATCGTGCGCGACGCGCGCACGCTGGCGAGCGCCGGCGCGTTCGCGATCGTGGTCGAAGGCGTGATCGAGCCGATCGCCGACCAGGTGACCAGGGCCGTCCCATGCCCGACGATCGGTATCGGCGCCTCGGCGCAGTGCGACGGGCAAGTGCTGGTGACCGAGGACATGCTCGGGATGTTCGAACGCGTACCGCGCTTCGTGAAGCGCTACGACGACCTCGCCGCGCGCATCTCGGCCGCGGCGGGAGCCTACGCCGCGGAGGTCCGCGCGCGCGCCTTCCCGGGGCCGGAACAGACCTACCAGCCCGAGTGAGCGCGGCCGGCGCAAAAACAACTTTCCTACACCCGCCCGTCCGTGCCACGGCTGGTGGAATGACCTGCGCGCTCCACACTCCCGCGTCGCTCGCCGCCCGAACCTATAGCCTGCAGAGAATGGGTTTTTGCCCCCAGGACCCTGTCAACCCCGTCAACACCGTGTCAACATCGCGCCGCGGCAAGCCCCGAATCGGCCGCGTCCAAGGAAGCCTGCCGTGCTGAAGTTCTACAAGGGCTCGATCCTCTTCACCGCCGCCTGCCTCGCGCTCGCCGGCTGGTACGGCTGGGAACAGAGCGGCACGCTTGCCGGCATGCTCTCTGTGCTGTGGATCGTCGCCGTGCTCTCGGTGCTCGAGATCTCGCTGTCGTTCGACAACGCGGTGGTCAACGCCACCGTGCTCAAGGAGATGGACGAAGTCTGGCAGCGCCGCTTCCTCACCTGGGGCATGGTCATCGCGGTGTTCGGGATGCGCATCGTGTTCCCGCTGGCGATCGTCGCCATCGCCGCCGGGCTCGGCCCGGTCGAGACGATCCACCTCTCGCTCAACGATCCGGTGCGCTACGAGCAGATCGTCTCGAGCGCGCACGTCGGCATCGCCGGCTTTGGCGGAGCGTTCCTCGCCATGGTCGGGCTCAAGTTCTTCTTCGATTCGGACAAGGACGTGCACTGGATCGCGGTCGTCGAGGAAAACCTGGCGCGCTTTTCGCGCATCGAGGCGGTCGAGATCGCCTTCCTGCTGCTCGCGATGTACCTGATCTCGTTGCTGCTGCCCGAGCACGAGGCGCTGACGTTCCTCGTCGCCGGCATGCTCGGCCTCGTCACCTTCATCGGCGTCGAGGCGATCGGCACGGTGCTCGAGCTGCGCGAGGAAGCCCGCGCGGCGACCGGCGTCGTGGTCCGCTCGGGCCTCGGTGGGTTCCTCTACCTCAACGTGCTCGACGCCTCGTTCAGCTTCGACGGGGTGATCGGGGCCTTCGCGCTGTCGAACAACATGATCGTGATCGCGCTCGGCCTGTCGATCGGCGCGATGTTCGTGCGCTCGATGACGATCATGCTGGTCAAGAAGGGCACGCTGTCCGAATACCGCTATCTCGAGCACGGCGCGTTCTGGGCGATCATCGCGCTCGCAGCGATCATGCTGCTGTCGGCGCACTACCACATCCCCGAGACGATCACCGGGCTGATCGGCGCGGCGCTGATCGGCGTGTCGCTGTGGTGGTCGGTGCGCCACAACAAGCGCCAGCCCGACGCTATCGAGGAAGCTCTGCGGGGCGATTGAGCCGGTTCGCCAGCGGCGCCGAGAGCACCAGCTGGAGCAGGTGGTAGGTCAGCACCGGCAGCAGCAGCAGCCCGGCGATCGCCGGCGGGAACAGCACGCTGGCCAGCGGCGCTCCCAGCGCGATGCTCTTCTGCGCCCCGGCGAACAGGAACGCGATCCGATCGTCGCGGCGCAGCCCGAGGCCGCCGCCAAGCAGCCACGCGCCGCCGAAGCCGAGCGCGAGGAACACTCCGACGAGCCCGAGCAGCACCACCCAGTCGAGCACGCCGACCCGCTGCCACAGCCCCTGCTCGACCGCGCCCGAAAACGCGACGTAGACCGCGATGGCGATCGACAGCCGGTCCATCCAGGTGGCGAGCCGCTTGTGCTCGCGTACGAGATGCCCCGCCGCGCCTTGCGCGAGCTGGCCGATCACGAACGGCAGCAGCAGGATCAGCATGACCCGCTCGAGCGCCTCGAGGTCGAACGGCGCCGCCGCGCTGCCCGCGAGCAGCGAGAACAGCGGCGCGCTGAGGAACACCCCGAGGATGTTGATCACCGCCGCCGCGACCACCGACACCGCGACGTTGCCGCCGGCAAGCGACGAATAGGCAGTCGCCGACTGCACGGTCGAGGGTAGCACGCCGAGGAACAGCAGCCCGAGCGCGACCTGCTGCGGCAGCGCCAGCGCTTCGCCTGCCTTGGCCAGCCCCCACCCCGCCAGCCCCATCGCCAGGAAGCACCACACCCCCAGCGGCAGCAGGAAGCGCATGTGCGCGATCCCGCGCAGCACCTCGGCGCGCGGCAGACGCAAGCCGTTGAGCAGGAACAGCAGGAAGATCGCCCCGTTCGACACCGCCTGCGCCGCGGGGCGGTATTCGGCGGTGACCGGCAGCACCGAGGCCAGCACGATCGCCAGCGCCAGCAGGCGCACGAGCGGGTCGATCCCTCCGGCAATACGGGCGAAACGCATCGCCGCGCCCTGCCCGCGCCCGCCGGCGCTGTCCACAGGGAGGGAACGTATGTCCGGCCTCAGGCCGGCTGCGGCTCGGCGCGCAGCGCTTGCCCCCCGCCCTGCCGCGCCCCCAGCAGCAGGATCAACAGTGCGATCAGCACCGCCGGCGCGGCGATCAGCATGAGGATCGTCTCGAGCGCCATCGTGCTCGCCAGCGCGTAGCCGCCGGCGAGCGGGAAGATGATCCCGCCGATCCGGCCCGAAGCCCCTGCCCAGCCGATCCCGCTGCTGCGCATCTCGGGCGGGTAGCCGAGCGTCGCCAGCGTGTTGATCCCGGTCTGCCCGCCGACTTGGCAGTAGTTCCACACCACCAGACCGAGCACGAACGCCGCGGTGCCCGCGGGCAGGTAGCCGAGCGAGGCGATCGCCAGCGCGTCGACGAAGAAGAACGCGGCGATCAGCGTGTAGGGGTTCACCCGGTCCATCAGCCAGCCCATCGTCAGCGTGCCGAGCGCGCCGCCGGCGAAGCCGATCATCATGTACTTGGCGAACTCCTGGATCGGCACACCGCCGAGCTCCTGGAAGTAGGTCGGCAGCCAGTTGGCCAGCAGCGCGATGTTGCCCATCGCGAGGAAGCAGGCGCACCACAGGATCGTGGTCTGCACGAGGTAGGGCGAGGCGAACATCGCCAGCGGGCCGAGCTTCTTCCCCTTCTTGCCCGCATCCCCGAGATGGAACGTCTCGCCGCCGACGATCGCGGCGTTCGGGTCGATGCGGAGGATCGCGGCGCCGATGCGTGGATCCGCCGGATTGCGCACCACGCGGAACGGCAGTGATTCGGGGATCAGCAGCAGCAGCGGCAGGCCGAGCAGCGGCAGCAGGCCGCCGAGCCAGAAGCCGATCTGCCAGCCGTAGATGTCGAGCATCCACGCGGTCATCGCCCCGGTGGCGATGTTGGCGCCCGAGAAGCACACCAGCGCGATCGACATGAACGAGGCGCGCCGCCGCTTGGGCGTCATCTCCGACAGCAGCGCGAGCGCAATCGGCAGCATGGCCGAGAAGAAAATCCCCGAGATCCCGCGCAGCCAGGCCATCATCAGCGCGGACGTCGACCACGCAGCCCACAGCGACAGCAGCCCGAACACCAGCAGGCACAGCGCGAGCACCGGCTTGCGCCCGATCTTGTCGGCCAGCGGTGGCATCAGGAATGCGCCGACCGCCATGCCGACCTGCTGCGCCGTGACCACCCCGGTCATCGCCGCGGGCGAGACGCCGAGCCCGTCGGTGATCGCCGGCAGCATCTTGCCGAAGAAGTACATGTCGAAGCCGTCGATGAAGAGCACGATCGAGACCACCACCAGCGTGGTGATCTCGCGCCAGCCGATCGGCCGCTCGTCGATGAAGCGCGCGACGTCGAACTGTGCGCCGGGGGTGGTGGCCATTCGTCCCTCTCCGCAGGACCTTGTTATCGCGCGCAAGAGTGGCCGCGCCCGGCGCTCAGGTCAACGCGGCTCCAGCGGCGGCTGGGGGTTGTGCGGCACGAGGATCATCGTCTCGCCTTCCATCCGCACCGAGGCGAGCCGCGAGAGGAAGTTCATGCCGAGGACGTTGGTCGAGCCGAGCCCGGGGGCGATCGCCGCGTCGAGCCCGCGCGCGACGACGTTGCCGAAGCGCAGCTCGTCGATCGTGGTGATCTCGGCGGCGACCGTGCCGTTCGCGGTCTGCATCCGCACGGGCAGCCCCGCCTCGCGCGGCTCGAGCCCGACGGCCGCGGCGGTATCGGTCGAGACCGCCGTCAGCGTGGCACCGGTGTCGACGAGGAAGTTCGCCGGCCGCCCGTTGACCTCGGCGCGCAGCCAGTAGTGCCCGTCGGGCGCGAGGCGCACGCGGGTCTCGCCGCCTTCGACCACCTGCTCGGGCAAGCCGATCTCCGGCACTGCCAGATCGAACCGCGAATCGATCCGCGAGAGCTGCAGCACGACCAGCACGAGGATGCCCATCAGCCCGAGCGTGCTCGCCCCGCGCATCAGCTTGCCGAGCGCGGGCACCCGCCGGATCAGCAGCGAGCCGAGCACGCCGAGTAGCATCGCCCCGAACGCCGCCAGCAGCAGCCCCGACTGCGGCAATTCGCTGACGCTGTGCACGAGCTGGTCCCAGACGGGGGCGAAGTCCATGGCGGGAATATAGGGTCCTGCGGCGTGCTTTGCGATGTGCGGATCAAACGGGCGGACGGCCGAAACTCGGCGCTTCGTCGATCACCAGCCCAGGCGGCCAGTCGAGCAGCCGGGCCGCGGCGTCGAAGGTCGATTGCAGGAAACGCTGCAGGGCGAAGTCCGGATCGGCGGCCGCCTGGGCTTCAGCGTAAGGCAGCAGGAACTCGCGCAAGTCGCGGTGCCAGAACGCGTCCGCGGGCTCGACCGGCTTGACCGACAGCGCGACCGGGGTGGGATAGGCGTAGGCATAGAACGCCGCTTCCCCGAATCCGCCGCCGCCGGGCCAGAAGCCGGCGCTGATCACCTCGTGGCTGTAAGCCTCGCGCGTGACCGCATCGGGCAGCGCGGGAATCCCGCCCGGATGGACCGGCGCGCCACGCCCGGAGAAGCGCGTCACCGCGAGGTCGAAGCTGCCCCAGAACAGGTGGCTCGGCGAGCACTTGCCGCGGTAGAGCGAGCGGAAGCGGTTGAACCCGCGATCCGCGGCGAGAAACGCGCCGTGCAGCCGCCGCGCCGCGTCGGCATCCCATTCACGCGGCCGGCGGTCGTCGGAAAAGCGCACGGGATCGGGCAGCTCGTTGGGCGCCCCGTAGAGCGGCGCCGGCAGGCCCACGCTCGCGAGGAGCGCGAACAGCTCGCGGTGCACCTCGGCGATCGTCTTGCCGGCGACCGGCAGCGCCGACTGCGAGCCGTTGTCGCACACGACGCCGATCACGCCCTCGAGCAGATCGAGCTCGACCGTGAAATGGCGCTCGCCCGCGGGCAGGCTGCGCGTGGCGAAGCCGCGCGGGGTCGGCCGCAGCGCGACATGCCAGCCGTGGTTGATCCACGGATGCAGCCGCAGCGGCAGCTTGCCGATCAGCTGCAGCAGCAGATGCAGCGTCTCGATGGTGCCGCGGTCGGCGGCGTAATCGAGCCGCGGCCAGGCGATGCGCCACGAGGTGTCGGGTCCGCTCACGGCGCGTTGCGCGGGCGCGTCGCCTCGGCGAGGATCAGCGAGAAGCGCTCCTCCGGGTCGAGCCAGCGCTCGACGGGAGTCCAGCCGCCGGCGAGCAGCAGCGTGTACTGGCTGCGGCGGTCGAACTTGTGGCTGTTCTCGGTGTGGATCGTCTCGCCCTGCGCCAGCGCGAAGCGGCGGCCCGAGACCTCGAACTCGAACGCTTCGAGCGCCTCGAGGTGCATCTCGATCCGCGCGTAAGTGTCGTTCCAGCGCGCCACGTGGCACAGCTTGTCGAGCGGGATCGTGCCGCCGAGCTCGCGGTTGATCCGCCGCGCGAGGTTGATGTTGAACTCGGCGGTGACGCCCTGCGCGTCGTCGTACGCGGCCTCGAGCACCGCGACGTCCTTGACCAGGTCCATCCCGATCAGCAGCAACGCATCCCCGCCGAGCGTGAGACGCATCGAGCGAAGCAGGTCGACCGCGGTGCGCGCGACCATGTTGCCGATCGTCGAGCCAGGAAAGAAGCCGAGCTTGGGCAGCCCGGCGACCGCCTCGGGCAGCCGGACCGGCTTCATGAAATCGGCCTCCACCGGGTGTACTGGCAGGCCGGGGAACTTGCCCGCCAGATCGGCCGCCGAAGCGCGCAAGAACTCGCCCGAAATGTCGAGCGGCACGTAGGCCGCGGGCTCGATGCATTCGAGCAGCAGCGGGGTCTTGACCGAGGAGCCCGATCCGAATTCGACCACCGCGCGGCCCGGCGCGATCAGCCGGCGAAAGTCGGCGCAGCGCTGGCGCAGGATCGCGGTTTCGGCCCGCGTCGGGTAGTACTCGGGCAAGCGGGTGATGGCCTCGAACAGCGCCGAGCCTGCGTCGTCGTACAGCCAGCGCGCCGGAACGGCCTTCGGGTCCTGCGCCAGCCCCTCGAGCACGTCGGCACGGAACGCCTTGGCGACGCCATCCTCGTCGTATTCGACCAGCGCAAGTCCATCGGCGGGTTGCATTACATATCCTTCGCCAGCCGCAGCCCGGTGAACTGCCATTGCTGATGCGGGTGGAAGAAGTTGCGGTAGCTCGCGCGCGAATGCCCGCGCACGGTGGCGCAGCTCGCACCGCGCAGCACCCATTGCCCGGCCATGAACTTGCCGTTGTACTCGCCGACCGCGCCCTCGGCCGGCTTGAAGCGCGGATACGGCAGGTAGGCCGAGCGGGTGAACTGCCAGCAATCGCCGAACAGCGAAGTCCCGCCGATCGGCAGCGGCGGTTCCGCGCGGTCGAGCTGGTTGCCCGCCGCAGGATCCTGGCCCTGCGCGATCGCCTCCCATTCGAACTCGGTCGGGAGGCGCGCCCCGGCCCAGGCGGCATAGGCCTCGGCCTCGTAGTACGAGATGTGGCACACCGGCGCCCAGGGATCGCGCCGCTGCCATCCGGCATGGGTGAAATGCTCGCCCTCGTACCAGTAAAGCGGCGCCTGGATGCCCTTGCGCCTGACCCAGTCCCATCCCTCGGACAGCCACAGCGAGGCGGTGCGGTAGCCGCCGTCGGCGACGAACGCCTCCCATTCGCCGTTGCTGACGAGGTGTCCGGCGAGCGCGAACGGCTCGAGGATCACGCGATGCGCCGGGCTCTCGTTGTCGAACGCGAAGCCTTCGGCCTGATGCCCGATCATGGCGATGCCGCCGGGATGCTCATGCCACTCCACGCCCTTCTCGACGGGGCCCGCGACCGGCTCGGGCACGGCCCACATCGCCGGGCCGAGCGGGTTCTGGAACAGCGCATGCTTGATGTCGGTCAGCAGCAGCTCCTGGTGCTGCTGCTCGTGCGCAATGCCGAGCTCGATGAGCGGCGCGTGCGCGGGATCGGCCAGCAGCGGCTTCATCGCCTTGTCGACATGCGCGCGCCAGTCGAGGATTCCGTCGAGCGGCGGGCGCGACAGCATGCCGCGACGCGGGCGCAGGATGCGCTCGCCCTCGGCCTCGTAGTACGAGTTGAACAGGAACGGCCAGCTGTCGTTGAACAGCTTGTATCCGGGCAGCCGGTCGCGCAGCAGGAAGGTCTCGAAAAACCAGGTGGTGTGCGCGAGGTGCCACTTCGCCGGCGAGGCGTCGGGCATCGACTGGATCGTGGCGTCGGCCTCGGTCAGCGGCCCGGCGAGTGCCTCGCTGAGCCGCCGCGTCGCGGCATACCGTTCCGCCAGCGGCAGTGTGCCTTCCGCTACCGACTGGCGCTGGGCTTCGGGCAAGCTGACCTCCCACGCCTGGACCACGCCTAAAATGGCGCAGCGAGGCTGCAAAGGAAAGTCAGAAGTTCCGCAGATGTTCCCGGATTGGGTCAGGCCGCGCGGCGCACCTGGTTGCGGCCGCCGTCCTTCGCTTCGTACAGCGCGGCGTCGGCGCGCGCGAGCAGGCCCTCCGGCGTGTCGCCGTTGCGCAGCAGCGCGAGGCCCACGCTGATCGTCGCCCGCGGCAGGATATCGGTGCCGCTTTCGCTCGCGATCGCCCGGCAGAGGCGCTCGGCCAGCGAGCGGGCGTCGACCACGGAGAGACCCGACAGGATGCAGACGAACTCCTCTCCGCCGATCCGTCCGACCATGTCCTCGGTCCGCACCTGGGCCCGGGCGATCGCGGCCACGCGCTTGAGCACCTCGTCGCCGGTCTGGTGGCCGAAGCAGTCGTTGATGCTCTTGAAGTGATCGATGTCGAACATGAGCAGCGCCAGCGGATCCTCGTCCTCGTCGGATGCGCGGACCAGGCTGGCCAGCCAGTCGAGCGTGGCGCGGCGGTTGGCGATCCCGGTCAGCGGATCGGTGTTGGCCAGCTTCTGCGCCTCGGCGGCGAGGCCGATCGCGTGCTTGCGCGCCTGATCGAGCGCCTGCTCGCGGCGCGCCTGCTCGGTCACGTCCATCGCCACGGCGAACAGCGCGGTCCGCTCGCCGGCTTCGTCGAACTCGTTGCTGACGTGGATCTTGAGGATGCGCTCGCTGCCATCCGGCGGCGCGATGCGGTATTCGAAGCTGTACGGCTCGCAATCCTCGCGGTGCCGTGCCAGCTCGCCGAACAGTTGCTCGCCGCCGTCGGGCAGGAACTCGCGGATGTTTCCGGGATCGGGCGCGAGGTCGCGCGGCAACCCGTTGAGCTCGAGCATAAGCGGCGACCAGTGCTGAGTGCCGCTGCGCAAGTCGTAGCGCCAGCGCCCGATACCGGCGAGCGATTCGGCGAGACTGAGGATCGTCAGGTTGTCGTGCAGCGCGGCGTTCTGCTCGCGCAGTTGCGCCTCGAGCCGGCCGCGAGTCATCAGCATCGCCGCGATCGGCAGCGCGGTCGCCAGCATGAGCAGCATCAGCGACTGCAGCACCAGCCCGGCGGCGAACGGCTCGAGCGCGAGGAACGGCGCCGGGCTCGCGCCGCCGAGGCTGGCGATCATCGCCGCCGCGGCATAGGCGATCACGCCCCAGGCCGCCGCGAGCTGGCCGTAGCGGATCACCGCGAACACGATCGCCACGAACAGCACCGGCAGCAGCAGCGCCGACGGGCCGGCGAAGACCAGCGCGGCGAGCGCGAACAGCGCCGAAACCACCATCACGAACGTCGGCTCGAGCACGCGTTCGCTGGTGCGCACCGTCTCGTCGCCGAACTTGAGCCAGCTGCGCGCATACAACAGCACCGGGGTCGCGGTCAGCACGCCGAGCACGCTGGCGAGGAACCACCAGGCGAGCTCGAGCAGTCCGGAGGTCCCGCGGAACGGGAACGCGAGCAGCGCGCCCGCCGCGCAGCCGAGCATCGCGGCAGCGAACAGGCCGACGACGTGACCGAAGGTCTGCGGCCCGCGCTCGCGCCCGCCGAGCACCCGGATGCCGACCCCGGCGCAGATCAGCGCCTCGATCAGGTTGGCCGCGGCAAAGCCGGCGGCGGGCACGAGCGGGATTCCCATGCCGGTGAAGGCCAGGATCTGGGCTGCGGCCAGCGCGAGGCCGACCCATTTCCAGCGCGGCACGGGCGTGGCATAGAGGCTCGCGACCGCCACCGCGCTCGGCAGCCAGATCAGCAGCTCCGCCCCGCCCTTGTCACGCAGCCACGCCGATGCCACGGCGAACGCGGCCCACAGCAACGCTGCGAGCAAAGGTCCGCGAAGCAAGTCGAAACGCACCAGCCGATTCCCCCGAATCTCAGGAGAATCGCCATAGGGACAGCTGGTTAAGTCATTCCTTCCCGGGCTATTCGGGGGAATTAACTATCAAGCAGCGCGTTTCTGCCGTTCGGTCAGCTCGAGATTGAGCATTTCGGCCAGCAGGAACGCGAGTTCGAGCGATTGCGCCGCGTTGAGCCGCGGATCGCAATGCGTGTGGTAGCGGTCGGCCAGCCCCTCGTTGGTGATCGCCACCGCACCGCCGGTGCACTCGGTCACGTCCTGTCCGGTCATCTCGATGTGGATCCCGCCGGCGTGCGTGCCCTCGGCGCGGTGGACCGCGAAGAAGCCGCGCACCTCGTTGAGGATGCGGTCGAACGGGCGGGTCTTGAAGCCGGTGTTGGTCTTGATCACGTTGCCGTGCATCGGATCGCACGACCACACCACCGGATGCCCTTCGCGCGAGACCGCCCGGATCAGACGCGGCAGGCCGGCTTCGACCTTGTCGTCGCCGAACCGGCTGATCAGCGTGATCCGCCCGGCCTCGCGCGCCGGGTTGAGCGTGTCGAGCAGGCCGAGCAGCACGTCGGGCTCGAGGCTCGGGCCGCACTTGACGCCGATCGGATTGCCCACGCCGCGCAGGAACTCGACGTGCGCCGAGCCGGCGAAGCGCGTGCGATCGCCGATCCACAGCATGTGGGCACTGGTGTCGTACCACTGGCCGGTGAGGGAATCCTGCCGGGTCAGCGCTTCCTCGTAGGGCAGCAGCAGCGCCTCGTGGCTGGTGTAGAAGCTGGTCGACTGCAGCTGCGGCACCGTCTCCGGATGCACGCCGCAGGCTTCCATGAAGTCGAGCGCCTCGCCGATCCGGTCGGCCACGTTCTTGAACTGGTCGGCCCACGGGCTGCGGCCCATGAAATCGAGCGTCCACTGGTGCACCTGACGCAAGTTGGCGTAGCCGCCGGTGGCGAACGCGCGCAGCAGGTTGAGCGTGGCCGCGGCCTGGCTGTAGGCGCGGATCATCCGCATCGGGTCGTTGCGGCGGGATTGGGGGGTGAACTCGATGCCGTTGACGTTGTCGCCGAGGTAGCTCGGCAGCTCGACCCCGCCGATCGTCTCGGTCGGCGAGCTGCGCGGCTTGGCGAACTGGCCCGCCATGCGCCCGACCTTGACCACCGGCAGCTTGCTGGCGAAGGTCAGCACGATCGCCATCTGCAGCAGCACGCGGAAGGTGTCGCGGATGTTGTTCGGATGGAACTCGGCGAAGCTCTCGGCGCAGTCGCCGCCCTGCAGCAGGAATCCCTTGCCCTCGGCGACTTCGGCCAGCGAGACCTTCAGCGCGCGCGCCTCGCCGGCGAACACCAGCGGCGGGAAGTTGCCGAGCGTCGATTCCGCATCGGCCAGCGCCGCCGCGTCCTCGTACACCGGCAGATGCTTCGCTTCGAAGCTTTTCCAGCCGTCGGGAGTCCAGTTCCTAGCCACGTCGAGAGCTTCCGTTATGTCCTTGAAGGGCCGCGCCCCTACTCCTCGGGAAAGCACGGCGCAAATGTTACTTCGGTTATTGTTTCACTGTCTACCGGACTGACCGGACCGTGTTTCAGCGGCCGCCGGCCGATGCGCTCGCCGGCTGCGGCAGCACGGCCAGCCGCCAGCCCCGGTGGCCGCCGAGATACAATGCGGCGAGCGCGCGCATCTCCGCCGGCGTGACCTGCGTGTAATCGGCCATCAGCGTCTTCAGGTAAGCCAGCCGGTTGCGGTCGAACGCCGCTCCCTGGAGCTGCTGCAGCCAGAAGCCATGCCCGGTCTGCGCGCGGTTGAGCAACTGGAGCATCGGCTCGGTCACACGTGCGATCTCGTCGTCGGTCGGGCCGGTGGTGGCGAGATCGCTGGCGATCTTGTCGGCCGCGGCGAAGAAGCCCGGAACCTGGTCGGGTGGCAGCTGCGCGAGCGCGAGGACGTTGCCGCCGCTGTCGGTGTCGAGCGGCCAACTCGAGCCGACATAGGGCGAGTAGCTCGCCCCGGCCCGCTCGCGCATCGCGTCGAGCAGGCGGTTGGAGAATATCTGCGCCAGCAGGTCGAGCTTGCGGCTCTGCG
>DATDLP010000176.1:0-3840 GCA_036519255.1 Croceibacterium sp. | reverse complement strand
GTGGCCGGAAGGCAGTCCGGCGACGTCCAGGTGGACATCAGCTCGCGCGATTCCGTGCGGTCCATGTACCGCCGGATCGGGAGCTTCGACGCGCTCGCATGCGCGGCCGGCGAGGCGCACTTCGGCCCTTTCGAGACCGTGACCGAGGAAGAGCTCGCGCTTGGCGTTCACAGCAAGCTCCTCGGGCAAATGCGCCTCGTCCTCCTCGGCAGGTCGCTGATCTCCGAGGGAGGCTCATTCACGCTCATGTCCGGCTACGTCCTCGACGATCCGATCCCGGACGCGACCAGCTTCGCGGTCGCAAACGGCGGCGTCGAAGGCTTCGTGCGTGCTGCCGCCCTCAGCCTCGAGCGGCGCGTACGAATCAACGCCGTCAGCCCGGGGCTGGCGCAGGACAGCTACGAGCAGTTCGGGCCCTTCAATCCCGGCCGTGCCCCCGTTCCGATGCTGGAGATCGCGTCCGCCTTCCAGCGAAGCATCGAGGGATGGCGCACCGGAGAGATCATCCGGGCATGGTGACCGGGCCGGTGCGCCGAGCTCCAGCCGCCCGCGCTGCGCACGCCGAGCGTCGGGCGGCGCACGAGGACCGAGCGACCGCATGGACAGCGGCCCACGATCGTCCTCGCGAGGCGCAGCTAGTCTTCTTCCATGCCCGCAAGCGTCCACAAGGCCGCCTTGGTGCTCGATCTCTTCTCGGTCGAGCGGCCGGATTGGGGACCGACCGAGGTGGCAGATGAGCTGAGGATCGCCAAGTCCACCGCGCACGCGCTGCTGGGAGAGCTGACCAGCGTCGGGCTGACGGAGCGGCTGCCGTGCGGGCGCTACCGGCTCGGCTGGCGAACGTTGGGACTCGCGCGCACGAAACTGGCCACGAGCGGGTACCGCGAGGAAATCACGCCGACGGCGCGCCGGCTGGCGAGCCACTTCGGCGAGACGGTCCACATCACGGCATGGGAGCGCGGCCGCGTGCTGTACGTGGCCAGTGAACGCCCGCCCGGCGGTGTGGCCGCACCGGCGGAGCCTGTTGCCGCGCAGCTGACGCCGCCGGGCACGGTGCTGCTCGCGGAGCGAGCCAGCGGCACCGGCAGCGGGCTCGAACCCGGCGAGCTCGAGCGCACGCGCCGACGCGGCTACGCGGTCGGGGCCTCAGCGCGCCCTCGAAGGGGTGGATTGCGCCGCCGCTCCGGTACGCACGAGCGACGGGCCGGCGACCGCTGCCCTCGCGCTGTGCGCCCCGCGTAACCGGTTCCAGGCCCGCCGCGACGAGTACACGCGCGCGATCGCCGGCGCCGGCGAGCGGATCGCTCGGTCCGTTCGGCGGTAGCGAACGGGCATGGTGGTGGCCGCCGGGCGGCGGCATGCTCAGCCCATGACAACCGACAACAGGACGGCCGCGCGGCACGTGCCCGGCACCGCCACCGGCCAGTCGCCGTTGCACCGCCCCGCCGGAACCGGCGCGACCTACCTGGGACCGGGCGACGTCTACCGGTTCCTCGTCACCGGCGCCGAAACCGGCGGCGCGTACTTCGTGATGGAGGCGATCGTTGCGCCCGGCGGCGGTCCGCCGCCGCACATCCACCGCCGCGAGGACGAGACGTTCTACATCCTCGAGGGCGAATGCCGCCTTCTGCTCGCTGACGAGTGGATCACGGCAGGCGTCGGCGACTTCATCAACGTGCCGCGCGGCACCGTGCACCGCTTCCACAACCAGGGCACCGAAACGATGCGCATGCTCTTGACCTTCACACCGGCCGGGATCGAGAACTTCTTTCAGGAAACGCTGCAGCCGACGCTGGACCCGACGGCCGACATCCCGGACAATTTCGACGCGGTCGCCGCGCGCTACGCCGCGGCCGCGCCCCGCTACGGGATGCAGTTCCTCACCGAGTAGCCACCTCGCGTGCCACCGTACACAAGGTCATCCCGCTCACGCCGCTGACGCGCGCCGACGTGTCGGTACGGGATCGCAGACCGGGACACCCGTCTGGACCCCCGCGGGCGCCGCGGCGCTCAGGCGGTCGCGGCGCGCGGCAGCACACGAGCTTGCCGGTCGCCTCGTCCGCCGCCATCCGCCCGGTGCGCGTCGATCGTCTGCTCGAGCGCGTAGACCGCGTCGATGTTCGGCGCCACCTCGCCGCGCTCGACCCGCTCGACGACGGCGCGCAGCAGCGGCCCGCCGACCCGCGCGTCGTGCACGTCGTTGGAATGAAACACCGTCAGCTTGCGCCCCGACGGGATCATCGCGATCGGCTCGAAGTCCGGGATCACCCAGGTGTCGGACAGCGAGCCGGAGTTGCAGGCCGTCGCGCCGGGGCGCAGCAGGCGCAGCGTCTCGAGCACCGCGGGGCCGCCGATCAGGTCGACGGCGCCGTCGGCGCCGCCCTCGGGCAGCGCACCCCGCGCGCGCTGGGCGAAGCCGTCGCCCTCGAGCACGATGCCCGCGGCGCCCAGCTCGGTCAGCCGACGGCCCTTCGCCTGGCTGCGCGTCGTCGCGATCACCCGCACGCCGGCAGCGCGGGCGAGCTCCAGGCAGGCGAGGCCGACCGAGGACGTCGCGCCGCGCAGCAGCAGCGTCGCCCCCTCCTCCAGGCCGAGGTGCTCGAGCGAGCCGGCGGCGGTCACGAACGTCTCGGGCAGCGCGCCGAGCACGTCCCACGGCAGCGTGGTGTCGAGCGCGATCAGCTGGTGCTCGGGGACGAGCGCGTACTCGGCGTAGCCGCCGTCGAACGCGCGGCCCATCTCCCCCATCAGCGCGGCGACGGTCTCCCCCGGCGGCACGGCGGGCGCGTTCCCGTGGACCGCCTCCACCACGCCGACCAGCTCGATCCCGAGGATCCGCGGGAACGTCACCGCGTCGCCGGCGTAGCCCTTCAGCGTCTTGTACTCGCACCGGTTGAGCCCGAACGCCTCGACCCGGACCAGCGCCCAGCCCGCACGGGGCTCGGGGCGCGGCACCTGGCGTACGACGAGCCCGTCAGGCCCGTGCGGCCGCTCCGCGACCACCGCTCGCATCTGCGCCATGCGCCCAGACGCTACTCGCCCGCTCCCGGCACCAAGCACAGCCTCCCGAAGCAATCACGGTGATCCACCGCGACGCCGTACGGGGTCATGTGCGACGACAGGTCCGTGTCGCAGGAGGAGCCGCTTACGGGGAGCAAGGGTCGGCCCGTGGGCTCATGGGCGGGAGCGATGCCGGCGTCCCGCAGAGGATCCGCTTACGGCACGGTCCTGGGGCCGTCGCGCCGTGCGGCTTGTCCCGCGCCCAGCGCGTTTGGCGTGGTGGAGTTAAACGGCCGCTCGGCCTAGCCCGGCTCGAGGACCACCACCGGGATCTCGCGGTCGGCCTTGGCCTGGAACTCGTCGTAGGGCGCCCCAGTCGCGGTCATGATCCGCCACAGCTCGGGCTTCTCCTCGGCCGTGGCGACCCGCGCCCGAGCGGTGTGGTGGTCGGCCTTGACCTGCACGGCCACGATCGGATCGTCTTGAAGGTTGAGGAACCAGCCGGGTGGATCTCCGCCGTTGGAGGCCACCACTAGGTAGTCGTCTCCGTGCCGGTGGTAGATCGGCGGCGTGGTCCGCTTGGCACCCGAGTTGCGCCCCGGTGGCGGTGAGCAGCAACACCGTGGTGCCCTGCCAGTCGTGGCCTTCCTCGCCGTCGGTTTCGCGGTATCTGTCGACGTGCTCCTGCCCGAACAATGGGACACCCATCAGCCGATCTTCTCCGCCAGCTCGACGATGATCCCCGCCGGGCCGCGCACGTAGCAGAGCCAGTAGCTGTTCTCGTAGTTCTCCAGCTCGCCGACCAGCTCGCCGCCATGCGCTCGCAGGCCGGCGAGGGAT
>DATDLP010000175.1:0-5557 GCA_036519255.1 Croceibacterium sp. | reverse complement strand
CGTCAGCGCGCTGCCCGTCACCGCGCTGGCCGTCACCGCGCTGGCCGTCGCCGCGTTGCCATTCGGCGCGGCGCTCGCCGTCGCGTCCGCCGCGGCGGTAGCCGTCCCAGTGCTCGTTGCCGTCGCGCCCCTTGCCGCGGCCTTCCCAGTGCCGGCGGTGGTGGTCGTTCCATTGGTGGCGGTGGCCGCCGTCGTCGTACACGTAGTAGCCCCAGCCGGGGTAGTAGTAGCCGTCGTACCAGCCGTAGTAGCCGCCGTCGTAGTAGTACGGGTCGTAGTAGCCGCCGGTGCCGTAGCCGACCGACACCCCGCCGTAGCCGTAGCCGTCGTCGTAGTAGGCGCAGCCGCCGAGGCCGAACGAAGCGGCCAGTGCGAGCGCTGCAGGTATGCGAACCATCGCGACTCTCCCGATCATGTCGGCAGAGCGTGCGTCCCGCGGGTTGAACCGGTCATTAACCCCTTGAGATGAATGGCTTGTTCAGGTTGCGATGATTCCGACCGCCGTCCCCGCGCGCTCGAACATGCCGAGGATCGTCTCGACCTCCTCGCTCGAGTGCTCGGCGCACAGCGAGCAACGCAGCAGCGTCATCCCCGCGGGCGTCGCCGGCGGGCGGGCGAGGTTGACGTAGAGGCCCTCGTGCAGCAGCGCTTCCCACATCGCCGCGCCGTGCTCGAGGTCGGGCATGATAACCGCCACGATCGCGCTCTGCGGCTCGTCGGTACCGAGCGTGAAGCCGAGATTCTTGAGCCCGCCGTGCAGCCGCTTCGAGTTCTCCCACAAGTGCGCGCGCTTGTTCGAGCCGTGCATCAGCTTGCGGATCGAGGTGCACGCGGTCGCCACCACGCTCGGCGGCAGGCTCGCGGTGAACACATAGGGCCGGCACACCAGCCGCATGATCTCGAACTTCGGGTGGTTCGAGACGCAGAAGCCCCCGACCGTGCCGACCGACTTCGAGAACGTGCCGATCACGAAGTCGACATCGTCGAGCACGCCCTGCGCCTCGGCCACGCCGCGGCCGTGCTCGCCGATGAAGCCCATCGAGTGCGCCTCGTCGACCAGCACCATCGCCCCGTGCTTCTTGGCGACCGCGATCATCTCCTTGAGCGGCGCGATGTCGCCGAGCATCGAATAGACGCCCTCGAGCACCACCAGCTTGCCCGCGCCTTCGGGAATGCGGCCCAGCCGCTTGTCCATTGCCACGATGTCGTTGTGCTTGAACGGCACCACTTCGGCATTGCCGAGCGCACAGCCGTCCCAGATCGACGCGTGGCTGTCGATGTCGAGCACGATGTAGTCGCCCTTGCCGGCGATCGTGCTGATGATGCCGAGATTGGCCTGGTAGCCGGTCGAGAACACCATGGCGTGATCCATGGCGTAGAAGTCCTTGAGCGCCTCCTCGACCGCCTTGTGCCCGGCATATGTCCCGTTGAGCACCCGGCTGCCGGTGGTGCCCGAGCCGTAGTTGTCGAGCGCCTGCTTGCCGGCCTCGATCACGTCGGGATCGAAGGTCATGCCCATGTAGTTGTAGGTGCCGAGCAGGATCGTGTCGCGCCCGTTGCACACCGCGCGTGTCGGGCTCAGCACCCGCTCCATCACCAGGCTGAACGGATCCTCCACCCCGCTCGCGAGCAGCGTCTCGCGGGTGTGGATCACGTCGTCGAACTTGCTGAACAGGTCGCGCGGTGCGGCAACCTCGGCAGTATCGCTCACGCGCGGCCGATCGGCCTGGTTCACGCCTTCGCTCATGCGATCAGCCTTCCGTGAGTTCGCAGACCGCGTCGACCAGATCGCCGTAGGTCTCGATCTCCGCCTGCTGGTTCATGCTGATGATGATGTCGAACTCGTCCTCGATCGCCGCGACGAAATCCATCACCGTCAGGCTGTCGAACTCGAGGTCGCCGGCAAAGCTGGTGTCGTCGCCGATCTCGACGTTCTTCTTGTTGAACGGTTCGATCAGCGCGCGGATGCTGCTGTCGACTTCGTCGCGGTTCATAAGGTGTCCCATCGTCCTGCGCAGGCGGTTGCGCCTGCCACGCCATTGCGGCCGAAAAGCGGCCCGGGGCTCCGCTTGTCAAGCGCCGGCCCCGATGGCAAGCCTGTCCCGCCCCGTCGAGGGGCCCGTGCACAGGATAACGTGAGGCAAGGTGCCGTGGCGGAACCCGCAGCAGAACCCGACACGGCGGCGGCCGGTCCTGCCGCGCCCGCGTACTCGCCGCACGCGATCCACATGCTGCGCACGGTGCAGAACAACACGCTCGCGCTGTCGCAGATGGCCGACCAGAAGGCCTCGATCCTGATGGGCGCGACATTCCTCGTGTTCTCGATCACGGTCAGCCGGGCGTTCACCGGCGGGCTGCCGTGGTCGCTCGGCGTGCTCGCGCTGTTCGCCTTTCTCAGCTCGCTGTGCGCGGTGCTTGCGGTGCTGCCGCGGCTGAGCGGCTCGCTGCCGCCTGGCGTACGGCGCAACAAGCTGTTCTTCGGGCATTTTCACGATCTCGAGGAAGAGCAGTGGACCGCCGACGTGCTCGCCGGGTTGCACACCGACGAGGCGGTTTTCCGCGCGATGCTGCACGACATCTACCAGAACGGCCAGGTGCTGCAGCACCGCAAGTACCGCTTCCTCGGTTATGCCTATCGGCTGTTCGTCGTCGGCCTGGTGATCACGCTCGCGGCGTTCCTGGCCGAGCTGGCGCTGGCCTACGCCTGACCGACGAGGCCCTTCACCGCCGCCATGAACGGTCCGATCGACACCGGCTTGGCGAGGTAGCCCTCGGCGCCGACCCCGCGGATGCGTTCCTCGTCGCCCTTGCCGGCATAAGCGGTGACCGCGAGCACCGGCACGTCGGCCAGCTCGGCGTCCTGCTTGAGCGCGGAAATCAGGTCGAGCCCCGACACGTCCTGCAGCTGGATGTCCATCACCACCAGGTTGGGGATAAAGCTGCGCGCGCGCTCGATCGCCACATTGCCGTCGGCTACCGGTTCGACGGCGAAACCTCCGGCTTGCAGCACGTCACAAAACAGTTTCCGGTTCAAATCGTTGTCCTCGACAACGAGGATTCTCTTCTGCATTGCGCCCCCGTTTGCTTCCCGTCCCCACGGAAGCTTTCCGCGACCATTATCTGCTTAACGGACAGCTGACAATTCTTAAGAGCCATGAAGATTCGGTGAAGGATCCGCGAGGCATCGCTCTTAATGCGCTCGCGTGGGTCCTGTCGGACACACCGCGCGCCGAGCGCTTCCTCGCGCTCACCGGGCTGACGCCGGATCTGCTGCGCGCCGCGATCGGCCGGCCCGAGACCCATCGCGCGGTGCTCGAATTCCTCTGCGCGCACGAACCGGACCTTGTCGCCGCGGCCGAGTCGCTCGGCCTCGAGCCGTCGCAGCTGGCCGCGTTGCGCGATCGGATCGCGCCGTGAACCGGCCGCTCGTGATCACCGACTGCGACGAGGTGCTGTTGCACATGGTGCGGCACTTCGGCGACTGGCTCGGCGAGGCGCACGGGATCGCGTTCGAGCTCAATGCCAACCCGTTCGAGACAATGATGCAGCGCGACGGCGTGTCGATGCCCGACGCGGAGAAGTGGCGCTATCTCGACTTGTTCTTCGATACCGAGATGGGACGGCAGACCGCGATCGAAGGCGCGGTGGCGGCGATCGCGGAGCTGCGGCGCGAGGCCGACGTCGTCGTGCTGACGAACCTCGGCGACCGCTACCAAGCGCTGCGCACGGCCCAGCTGCGCGAGCACGGCATTGCCGTACCGGTGTTCACCAACCAGGGCCCCAAGGGCCCGGCGCTGCAGCGAATCGTCGAGCAGCATGCGCCGAGCCGCGCGGTGTTCGTCGACGATCTTGCACCCCACCTCGCATCCGCCGCCGAATACCTGCCCGAGGTTTCACGCCTGCACCTGTGCGGCGAGCCGGCGGTCGCGCCGCACATCCCGTGCGCGTTCCGGGCCGGCCACGCGCACGCGCGGATCGACACCTGGGCCGAAGCCTTGCCGTGGCTGCTCGAAACATTGCATGGTGCACGGCCATGAGCATCGCTACCCGCCTCGCCGAACTCGGCATCGTCCTTCCAACCGCCGCCCCGCCGGTCGCGGCCTATGTCCCGGTCGTCGTGGCCGGGAATATCGCCCACGTCTCGGGGCAGCTGCCGTTCCTCGAAAGCGGCGAGCTCGTCACCGGCCGGCTCGGCGAAGACGTGTCGCTCGAGCAGGGCACCGCTGCGGCGCGGGCCTGCGGATTGATGATCCTCGCCCAGCTCCAGACGGCGCTCGGCTCGCTCGATCGGGTCGAGCGGATCGTCAAGCTCGGCGCGTTCGTCAATTCGGCCGCCTCGTTCACCGACCAGCCGAAGGTCGCCAACGGCGCCTCGGAGCTGATGGCCCAGGTTTTCGGCGAGGCCGGCAGGCACGCGCGCAGCGCGGTCGGCGTACCGGTGCTGCCGCTCGGCGCCGCGGTCGAGGTGGACGCGATCGTTGCTCTCAAGCCTTGACCGCCGGCTGGCGCCCGCGCCCGATCCGGCGCGGGTCGCCTGGCTGCGCGGGCAGGTCTACGCGCATCGCGGCAAGCACGGCGCGGGGTTGATCGAAAACTCGCAATACGCCTTCGACGCGGCGATTGCCGCGGACCTCGGAATCGAATGCGACGTGCAGGAAACCGCCGACGGCGAGGCGGCGGTGTTTCACGATCGCGAGCTCGACCGCCTCACTGCAAGCACCGGCCCGGTCATCGCCCGGACGGCGCTGGAGCTGTTGCAGACCAGGCTGACCGGTTCGCATGAGCACATTCCGCTGCTTGGCGACCTCCTGTTGCAAGTCAGCGGACGGGTACCGCTGCTGATCGAGGTCAAGACCGATCCGGCTCGCCGGGTCGAACGCCTGTGCCGGGCCGTGCAACGCGGACTCGGCGATTACGACGGGCCGTGCGCAGTCATGAGCTTCGACTCGCGCGTCGGCTTCTGGTTCGCGCGTCACGCGCCGCAAACCGTGCGCGGGCTGGTCGTGACCGAGCGCGGCGGGAGCGTGGCACGCGGTCCGCTGCTGCGCCGCCTTGGGCTGTGGAACACCCGGCCCGATTTCCTCGCTTATGACGTGCGCGATCTGCCAAGCCCGTTCGCGGCCGTTCAGCGCGCGCGAGGCCTGCCGCTGCTTACCTGGACCGTTTCGGATGCGGCGCGTCTCAAGACGGCTCGCGCGCACGCCGACGCGCCGATCGCCGAAGGCGAAGGGCTCGCATCCTTGCTGGCGAGGTCCTAGCATAGCCGGCAATGGCCGAAGCCGATCTGTCAGTCCGCTTGTGCCCTTCGGTGGGCGCGCTGCCGGCGGCGCAATGGGACGCGCTGGCCGGGCCGGGCAATCCGTTCATGTCGCACGCGTTCCTGTCGGCGCTCGAGGATTCGGGCAGCGTCGGCCCGGGCACCGGCTGGACTCCGGCGCCACTGGTGATCGAGGACGGCGCCGGCCACCTGCTTGGCGCCCTGCCGGCCTACGCCAAGAGCCACAGCCAGGGCGAATACGTGTTCGACCATTCGTGGGCCGACGCGTGGGAGCGGGCC
>DATDLP010000174.1:0-10905 GCA_036519255.1 Croceibacterium sp. | reverse complement strand
CAGTTTGCCGGCGACGTGACCGGGACGATGGTGATCCAGGGGGCGATCGGCTCGACCGGCTACCGCTCGACCACGCCGCCGTCAGCCACAGCGAGCCTCGATGCCGACGACCTGCTGCAGGGCGGCCCGGCGCTGCTGATCGAAGGCAACGTCACCGGCGGCATCCGCCTGGCGATCGCGCCGAAGGACAACAGCGCAACCGACAAGGACGAAGACAAGGACGGCATCGAGGATGCCAAGGAAGGCAATGCGGCGGTGGTCGCGTACGGCGCGGCGCCGGCCGTGGCGATCGGCGCGACCGGCCGCGACATCGTCATCGGCCCGGCGGGCTCCGCGAGCGCGCATGGCCTGGTGGTCGAAGGCTCGATCAGCGGGCAGGGCGTCTATGCCGGCATCAACGCGACGGGCCTGGCCATCGGCGGCCGCGGCGGGGCGGTCACGATCGCCAACGGCATCGCGCTGGCCGGTTCGGTCGATGCGGTGTCGAACGGCGCCAGCGCTACCGCGGTCCTGCTGGGCAGCGGCGCAAACGTGGCCGAGGTGCGCAACGCGGGCACGATCTCGGCGGCCGGCGGCAATGCGGCCAGCGCGAGGACCACCGCGGTGCTGATCGACACCGGCGCTACGGTCCCGGCGATCCGCAACAGCGGCACGATCAAGGCGGTGGCGACGGGGACCGACGGGACCGCGACCGCCATCCTCGACCGAACGGGCGGGCTGACGCTGATCGAGAACAGCGGCGCAATCTCGGCCAGCGGAGCAGCCGCCGTGCGCAACGTGGCGATCGACCTCAGCGCCAACTCCAGCGGCGCAACCGTCAGGCAGATCGCCGGCGGCACCGCGAGCATCGTCGGCCGGGTTCTGTTCGGCAGCGGCAACGACGTGTTCGACGTTTCCGCGGGCGCAGTGACCGGCGACGTGTCGTTCGGCGCGGGCAACAACACCTACAGCCTTGCGGGCGGAGCCGTGCACCAAGGCAAGGCGACCTTCGGCGCGGGCACCGACGCACTCGGCATTGCAGGGGCAGCCAAGTTCATCGGCGATGCCGACTTCGGCGGCGGCGCGGGCACGCTGACCCTCGCCGGGACCTCGCTGTTCAGCGGCGCCCTGCTCAATACCAGTGGCGTCGCGGTCACGGTCAACAGCGGTACGCTCCATGCGACGAACCAGGCTTCGCTCGCCTCGCTCAGCGTCGGCGCGACCGGCACCCTGGTCGCGACGCTCGACAGCACCGCCGGTGAGGGGACCCGCTACACCGTTGCCGGCGTGGCCAGCTTCGCCAGCGGGGCGACGCTCTCGCTGGCGCTGGGCGACATCGACGATGCGCTGGGGCGCCACACGATCCTGCAGGCGGGCTCGCTGACCGGGGCCTCCACGCTCAAGACCAGCACCGCGCTGATGCCTTTCATCTTCAAGGCGACGCTGGCGACCGACGCGCCAGTCAACACGATCGCGGTCGATGTCAGCCGCAAGACCGCGCAGGAGCTGAATCTCAACCGGTCGCAGGGCACCGCGTTCGATGCGATCTTCGCCGCGCTCGATGAGGACGAGGATGTCGAGGACGTGTTCCTCGAAATCCGCGACGGCGACCAGCTGCGCGGCACGCTGGGGCAGATGCTGCCCGACCATGCCGGCGGCGCCTTCGAAGGCGTCAGCCGCGGCGTCAGGACCTTCGCCCGCCAGGTGGCCGATCCGCAGAGCCCGGTCTACACGCTGGGCGGCATCGACCTGCTGTTCAGCGCTGCCGGCTGGTCGAGCAGCAAGGACCAGGGCCAGACCGCGATCTACGACCTCGGCGGCTTCGGCTTCTCGGCCGCGGGTGAGGTCGACACCGGGATCGGCGCGTTCGGCGTCTCGGCCTCGCTGTTCTGGAACGACTACGACCAGGGCACGCAGCTCACCAATGTCGAGTCCGACACGTACGAGCTGGCCGCGTACTGGCGCGGGCAATGGGATGGCCTGAGCCTGTTCGCGCGCGGCTCGCTCGGCAAGGCCGGGTTCGAGGGGAATCGCACGTTTCAGGGAACCGCGAACGGCGAAGTGGTGAGCAAGCAGGTCGAGGGAGAGTGGGACGGCACGCTCATGACGATCGGCGGCGGCGTTTCGTATGAAATGCGCAGCGGATCGGCGTTCGTACGGCCGGCGGTGAGCATCGACTACATCTCGCTCAGCGAAGACGGATACAGCGAGACCGGCGGCGGCGATGCGCTCGACCTGACGGTCGACGAGCGCACGAGTGACGAGTTGGCCGGAAACGCAGGGCTTGCGATCGGCCTCGACTTCCTCGGTCGTGGAGGCGGTGGCTCTCTGATCTACGGCGGCCCCGCCAACCGCTGGTTCCGCGTCGAGGCCGAGGGCGGCTGGCGCGAAACCCTGGGCGGCTCGATCGGCTCGACCACGGCGAGGTTCGACGGGGGAGCGCCGTTCACGCTCGCGGCCGACCAGGCCGAAAGCGGCTGGTACGCGCAGATGCGTGCGGTCGGCGGCGGCTCGATGTTCGAGCTCGGCGGCGAAGTCGGCGCCGAGCAGCGCAACGGCGAGACGGGCCTGTCGATGAGGGGGACTGTCCGCATCGGCTTTTGACCCGAGCGGACGGCTACCGCTGCAGTTTCCGATGCGTGCTGGCCGGCGCCGGCGCTCTCAACGCCGCACGATTCCGCCAGTCGCTTATCAGGAGGACGTCGTTCCGGGATCGAGCGAGTTAGCCCTTGGGGATACCGTGCAGAGCTTCTTTTTCTCGCCCAAAGCGCTGGGCCGGTGGTCTCGTGTGGGACGTGGGCCGGGTGTTTTAATATCCCACGGGCACCGACGCGGCGCTGGGGGCCGAGAAGTGGGGTGCGGGGGCCGACGGCCGTTATGCTCAAGCAGGCCGGCAAGAACACCTTCGGGCTGCTGGGGGACCACGTCTTGTCGATCTCCGGTGACCGCAGCCGGGTGGATCTCAGCACCACCTTCCTGATGCTTACACAGTTGCCCCATGCTCGAGTGCGTCGGCGGTGGTCATGCGCACGCTCGGCGGTCCAAGTACCCATTCGCGGTGGCCGATGACGGGAGCCCGGCGAACCATGTCCGCAGCCCCTACCAAAGCTGGCATCGAGCCCGCAATCTCCCATGCGCGAGCGACGAACGAACAGATCGAATTGCGCGACGATCGCGAGCCCGGGCTCCGTCTTCGCGCGGGGAAGGGCCCGCAAGCCGGCCTCTGCTCGTCTGGCTCAGGATCGGCCAACGAACCCGTGTGAAACTCGGTAGCTGGCCCGACATGGCGATCGCGGACGCGCGGCCATGATGCCTGCACGAAGCGAGGGTCCGGTTTCTACCGCGAGTCCGAACGCGCCGCCTACCTGCGAAACTCAGAATACGCTTTGACGTAGATGGATCAAACTCCGAGAGCGCAAAATGGCGGCTCCCAGTGCTTGCGCGGCCCTTACGGGCCTTCGCCAGCGGCGATGAGGGTACGTCGCTGAATGCGTTATCACCTTGCATTTCGCCGCGGATTTCCTTCCCATCGCCACCAGTCGAATCGAACTGGCGCGGACGTCAGCTTTCCTCGCGATCAGCTGAGGATTTCGTCTCTCGATGGGGAGGATGATGAAAATTGTTCTGAAGAAGGCTGATGGCACCGGCCAAACACAAATGGCCAGAGCACGCGGACCGGCGACAAGCGCATCAGGGGGCGTGGGCCTGGAATCGTCTCTTTCCTCGGGGATAGACTATGACTTCGCGCCAACTGGCTCATTCACGCACCGTGTCATCGAAGTAGGAGCCGAGCGCAATCGCGTTCTGATTGTCAACAATCCTTTTCGGGACCCCGCTTCTCTCGTTCGCTATGCGAAGGATCACGTGCAATTCGCTTTTGGCGCAGACGGGTCCTATTATCCCGGAGTGCGTGGGCAGGCACCGGAAGCCTACCTTCGTGCGTTCCTACGAACCCTTGCCGTGCTAATGAGGGAGACGTTTGAAATCCCCGAATGGGCAAGCTTCCAGCCATCGGCGATGTATTCACTAACCACGCGCCGGCCACAGGACTTGCTGCCTCGTCAGCGGATCCCGCACTATGACGGCGCAGGACGCCGCATGTTTTCCGCCGTCCATTACCTCTTCCACGGGCCACTCGGCGGAACGTCCTTTTACCGGCATCGCGCCACGATGTTTGAAGCAATTACGGAAGATCGCGAGCAGTCTTACGAGCAGATCGTTGCCCGCGAGATTCAGGAGACGCCACCTCCCGACCAATACTTCACGCGATCCACGGAGCTTTTTGAGGAAACCTTCAATGTACCGGGAGCGTATAACAGCCTCGTGATATTCCCGGGCCAGTTGCTGCATTCAGGAACGATCAATTGGGGAGAAGGCCTGTCCGAGGACGTTGAGCAGGGCCGGCTCACCCTCAACGCCTTCTTTCGTCTGAGGTAGGCCGTCAGGATGCGCATCATCATCGTCGGCGGCGGAACTGCCGGCTGGATCACGGCGGGGTACCTTGCGCGCGCATTCAACGCCGTGGAACGGTCCGCAGAGATAACCCTGATCGAGTCGCCGGATGCAGGGCGCATCGGAGTGGGTGAAGCCACGTTCCCAACGTTGCGGCGCACGCTCAGCCATCTGCAGATCGATGAGCGGGAGTTCCTCCGGCGTACCGGCGCGACGTTCAAGCACGGAGTCAGGTTCGAGAACTGGGCCCGAACGAGGCATAGTTACTATCACACCTTCGAAGCGCTCCTGGGACAGACGGGCGGCGAGACCGGCGACGCGTGGCTTGCCCGACGCAGCGCCAACGAGGCTCGCCCATTCGCCTATGAATATGGCGTGCAGGCCTTCGCGGCCGACGCCGGTCGGGCTCCCAAACTGCTGAGCGATCCGGAGTACATGGGCCAGTTGAACTACGCATACCATGTGGATGCGGACCTGTTGGGCGACTTGCTTTGCGAGAAGATGGTGGCCGCGGGTGTGCAACACTTGCGCGATGACGTTGTCGATGTGGTGCGGGCGGGCGACACGGGACTGCTCGAGGCGGTCATCGGCCGTCGCGAGGGCCGGCTGGACGCCGACTTCTTCGTCGACTGCACGGGCTTTGCCGCAGTGCTGCTCGGCAAGGCGCTCGATGTGCCGTTCGTTCCTTACGGCCAGTACCTGCTATGCGATCGCGCGGTGGCGCTGCGCCTGCCTTACGCAAGTGATCACGAAGCAGTCGATCCATTCACCACCGCTCGCGCCCTCGACTACGGGTGGATGTGGAAGGTGGGGCTGCAGTCACGCAGCGGCCAAGGCCACGTCTACTGTTCCGCCATGCTGAGCGACGACGATGCCGAGCAACAGCTCAGGCAGGTGACCGGCGCAGGCAGCGAACTGCCCGCGAGACGGCTGAAGTTCCGCACCGGCAGATCAGCGCGCAGCTGGGAAGCCAATTGCGTCGCAATCGGCCTCGCCGGTGGATTCATCGAACCACTGGAATCGACCGGCATCTACCTGATCGAGGAAGGCGCGCGCCTGCTTGCACGCCTGATGCCACTCGACGGCGGCGGATTTGCCCGCAGTGCCGAGGCCTACAATCGCCACATGGCCAGCCTCTACGAAGAGATCCGGGATTTCATCGTACTGCATTATTGCGTGACCCGCAGGGACGATACGCCCTTCTGGCAGGCGGTTCAGAGGCCCGAGCACATTCCCGACCGGGTCCGTGAATTGATGCAGTTGTGGAAGGGACGCTCGCCTGCGCCCGAGGATCTCGCAACCAGCCACGCATTCCCGGCGCTCAGCTATCAGTACGTGCTCTACGGGATGGACTGGATCACCGACGAAGCGGCGCGGCGCGCCCGCTTGAAGGGGGCAGCGCTGCCGCCCCCCGAACTGGAAGGCCGCAGAGCGGAGCTCTTGCGGTTGCTCCCACGCCATGGAGAGTACCTTCAGACGCTTTCGAGCCCATCCTGAACGGTGAACGCAGCGCTCCTGTCGCGCGTGAACTGCCCGAGGATCGTGAATACGACGTCTCGGCCCGTGCTGCCGGAGCTGCACCCGTCGTGCACCAGGTTCTCGGTTGGCGCGATGTACGCCTCGCCAGGCAGAACCTGTATCGAGACCACCGGGTAGTCGGGGAAACGGAACAGGAATTGCCGCGCGATTTCCGTCGGGTTACGAAGCTCTGGACGGGGATCGCTCGTGCTGCGCACGAGATTCATCAGTTGATCCACTCCCAGGTCGAGAAGCAGAAGCCGCCGGGGATGTTCGCCGAGGTTGACGGCGATCCGGTTTATGGCCCCCGCGCGTTTGTCGCCACGGGACTTCGTCCAGCTGTCCACATGCAGGCCCAGGCGCAGTCCGTCGGCCTCATCGACGGTCGTCGTCTTTTGGCCGGCGTCCTGCAGCATGATCCCCAGAGGGCAGAAGGCGTCCGTGTCGCCGAACAATTCCCGGATTCCCGCCTGCAGCCGGTGCTCGGCCTCGAACTCGCCGTCAGGTGAACCTCTCCCGGAAGGCTTCGCGAGCGTCACGCCCGCGCCGAGTTCAGCGGCCAATCGCTGAAGCTCCGCAGGCAGGCGAATGAGAGCGACGTAGTTGAGCGGCCCGGGCGACCTGGCCGGAGAGTGGAACGCCGCCCATTCTTCGGGGGTGCAGGGCCGCCAGTCGTCCCGAGGCAGAACTGCGGCCGGGTTGTAGCCGCGCGTTCCGGCTTCGACCAGGCATGTCCCATGGTTGACCTGGATACGATCGAGAGGCGCGAAGATATTGATCGAGCCCAGATGCGGGAACGGCGAGGTTTGGCCCGAAGGAGACGCTGGATCGGCTGACGGGCGCTTCTTGAACAGGGCTTGCGCCGTACTGCTGTCGAGGACTGTAGAAGCACGCCCGATAGCGCCGCCGCCGCTCCTGCCCATAACGACGCGTGGGGCGGGCGCGTCCGATGCTGGAATGGAGGCGGCCGCAGCCAGCTTCGCTTCACGCGCAACGAGCCGTCGCTGACGCTGCTTCTGCAGCTGCGTCACCATTGCGTCTTCCAGGGCGTCGAGCAGTGCCTGCTTGGCAAGCCGGCAGTGCATCGTCTCGGTCGAGTCGAAGGTTCCGTTCTCGGCAAGTTTGTTGGCCGGCGCACCTCCATGGCATGCATCGAAATAGCCGCACTCGGCCTTGCACCGGGCGACGCCGCTCTGGATCTGGCCGTTGATGTCGACGAAGCGGTTGTTCTGCCACAAGGTCGTAAAGTCGATAGAACGGACATCCCCGAACGTATAAATGTCGGTCTCGCCTGGAACCTGCAGGAGTTCCGGGGAGAACGAGGATATCCGACCGTCGCTATCGACCGATATGATCGACAGCGGATTGTTCTCGTTGGAGCCGCCGACCGCGCCCAGCAACCCGCCGATTGCGGCACCCTTTGCCTGTTCCAGTTCGCGAATCCTGAGAGGTTCGGGATCAGCGGCGGCGCGTTCATGCAGCCTGGCAAAGAATGCCCGCACTCGCTCGTACATCTCGGGAGGCGAGAGACTGGAGCTCGCGTTTACCCCCTCGATCTCCTCGATGTTGAACCCCGCCTGCGAAACTCCAAGGTCCTTGAAGAAATCATAGATTTCGTCGGGTCGTTCGAGCGATTGCGCGGTCAGCACGGAAATGCAGCTTGGGCGAATGCCTCGATCGCGCAGCCGGCGTACGCCGGCCATCGCCCGTTCGTGCGTTCCTTTGCCGTCTCGCGTGCGTCTGCGCGCGTCGTGCAACTCGGCCGGCCCGTCGATGCTGACTCCGACCATCGATCCGGTCTCGAGAAAGAAGTCGGCGTACTCATCGGTGAGAAGAATCGCGTTCGTCTGGAACGCATGGCGTGCTTCGACGCCTTCGGGGATGTGCGTCGAAAAGAGGTCCATGGCGGACCTGTAATAGGCGCTCGGCAGAACCAACGGCTCTCCCGCGTGCCAGGCAACGGACAGTTGCCGGTCGAGGAGGTCCGCATCGCTTAGTTTCTGTACGAGCAGTGGAATGAGCTCGAGGTCGAAGCGCGATTTCGAGGAACGCAGCGGAAGGTAGCAGTACGAGCAGTCGATATTGCAGAAGGTCGTGCTCTGTATGATCAGCAACTGCAATGGTGTGCGCGCGCCAGGCGGGATGCTGCCCCGATACCAGGACCGGATGTCAGATTTCGGCACACCCTGTTCCCAAAAATCCCAGCTTCTGCATTGACTTACTCCAATTTACCCGGGTAGCAACAAAATGTTAACGATTGTTAACGCGGGGGATTCGGGCTCGGGGGGGCGCTGCGCATGTCGCACGATTGGTTCGGCAATTTCGGCAATTTCGGCAACTGGAGCAACGCGGATCTGCAGATCCAGCCAGGAACGGCCACCATCTTCGATGGCCAGTCCTTCGACCCGACGAACGCAGTGGCGCCAAATTTCGGCAGCCAGAGCGGTGTACAACCGTACGTGACCTCGGTCATATTTGCCGTTCAAACGGCGAACGTCGGGGATGAGCTCTACCTCGATTTCAGCGGCACGACCCTCACCCTGAGCGGCAATCAGGTGTATTCCGGCAGCACCTTTGTCGCCACTGTGGCGGGTGGCGCAAACGGAACGGCGCTGACGATCACCCCGGCCGTTCTAGGTACCGGGCAGAGTGCCATCTTCAACGCGCTCGGTCAGGTCGCCAACGCTGTGCGGTATGTCAATGACACTGCCGATGAAGCGTACACGCGCACCATCCAGATTACGACGACACGCAACAACGGATCGACAGACACGGACACTGCCACGGTGACCTCAGGCGTCGCGGCGTCGATGCCAAACGTCGATATCGAGGGCGGAATAGTGGCGGCAGGCGATGCCGTCACTGTCGCCACCAGCAACACGCAAAGGCCCAGCATCGCCGATCTGCCCGACGGATCTTATGTGGTGACGTGGGCTCAGTTCAATGCTGCTACCAGCACGTATGATGTCTTTGTGCGACGCTTCTCTGCGGACGGTCAACCGGCGGCGTCCGCGGTTCGGGTCAATTCCGCGACCTCGAATGAGCAATACGAACCTGCCGTAGCGACGTTGGGCGACGGCGGCTTCGTCGTGACATGGCATTCCGACGGCCAGGACGGCTCGGGCTGGGGTGTCTATGGTCAGCGGTTCAACGCCGATGGCACCACAAATGGGGGAGAATTCAGGGCCAACACGACAACTGCCGACTCTCAATTCTACTCGAACGTCACGGGGCTTGTGAACGGCGGCTTCGTCGTGACCTGGATGAGTTCCGCCACCGATGGGTCGAGCTATGGCGTCTATGGTCAGCGTTACGATGCTCAGGGACTTGCCGTCGGCAGTGAGTTCCGCGCCAATGCGACCACGCTGAACTCTCAACAATACGCGGGTGTTACGCCGCTCGCCGACGGCGGTTTCGCCATCGTTTGGATGTCGTCTCAAGACGGTAATTGGGACGTGTTCGGGCAGCGCTTCAATGCGTCAGGCGCCCCGGTGGGGACGGAGTTCCGCATCAATACGACCACGCTGAACGAGCAGTCGTACCCGACCGTCACCACGCTCGCCGATGGCGGGATGGTCGTTACCTGGATGTCCTATGATTCCGGAAGCTACGACATCTATGCGCGGAAGTTCGACGCCCAGGGCGTCGCCGAGGGAGATGAGCTCCGGGTAAACACTGTCACTGCCAACAGTCAGCTCTATTCCAGCACGGCTGCACTCTCGGATGGCGGGTTCGTCATTACCTGGATGAGCTATAGCGGTAGTGAGTATGGCCTGCAGGCGCAGCGGTTCGATGCGAATGGAAACCATTTAGGCGCGGCGTTCACCGTGTATGACTCTGCGGGGTCCGACCAGTACGCCATCAGTACGGTCTCTGTTGTTCAGCTGGCAGACGGCTCGCTCGCCTTCAGCTGGACCTCCAACAGCGTTGTGATGACTCGTGTATTCGATGTCTCGCCGACAGGGTTCACTGGATCGGAGGGCGCACCGCTCGCGCTGCCGCTCGAACTCACCTGGTTCGATCGCGACGGATCCGAGACGCTGCAGGTCACGCTTTCGGGCTTCCCCGCAGGCACCGTGTTCACGGGGCTGCCGGGTTCGGCAGGTCCGGGCGGCACGTGGATCATTGCCATCAGCGATCCTGCGGATCTGGCCGATCTGGTCATGACGACTCCTGCCGGCTGGGACGGAGAGTTCGAGCTTCACGTGGTCGCCACGACCACCGAAGCAGCCAACAGCGCTACCGCGCAGGACACCCTCGATATCGCGATCGTAATCGTGGGTCCGGACAATGAGCCGCCGACGGTGAGCGGCCCGGTGAGTTCCACCGTCAACGAGGATGCGGCGAGCTATACCCTGGACCTGCTGGCTGGCGCGTCCGACGCCGATGCCGGCGACGTTCTCAGCGTGGCCAATCTACAGCTTGTAAGCGGCGACGACAGCGGGATCACGATCGCCGGCAACACTCTCGAAGTGGAGCCGGGCGCGTATGACGCGCTGGCGGCTGGCGAGAGCGTCGTGGTCAGCTACAGCTACGACATCGAGGATGCCAACGGCGGGGCCGTCAGCCAGACCGCGACCATCACGGTCGAGGGTGTGAACGACGGTCCCGAGGCGACCGACGACAGCGCGACCACCGACGAGGATAGCTCGGTGCAGGTGCTGGTGCTGGCCAACGACACCGACGCCGACACGACGGACGACCTCGAGGTCACCGCGGCGCAAGTCGTCACCGGCCTGGGCAGCGCGAGCGTCGCCGCCGACGGGGAATCGATCACTTACGATGCCGGGGGCGCATACGACTACCTGGCGGCCGGCGAGAGCGCGGACGTCACGGTCGGCTACACGGTCGAGGACGGCAGCGGCGGCAGCGACACCGCCACCGCGACCATCACGGTCGAGGGCGTCAACGACGGTCCCGAAGCGGCCGACGACAGCGCGACGACCGACGAGAACA
>DATDLP010000173.1:0-4750 GCA_036519255.1 Croceibacterium sp. | reverse complement strand
GTTCCTGCGCGGGCTCGGCGACGACAAGTCCGTTTCGAAGCTGGTCGCGACGCATGCCGGCGTGCCGACCGCGCCGTGGTTCTGCTATCGCCGCGGCGCCCCGGTTCGCCAGGCCGACTGCCCACCCGCCGAGCGCTGGGTGATCAAGCCGAACGCCTCTTCGGCCAGCTGGGGCATTTCCGACGCCTACGACTGGAACGGCGTCGAGAATGCGGTCGCCGACATTCACGGCCAGGGGCACGACGCGATCGTCGAGCCCTATCTCGACGGGTACGACGTGCAGGTCGCCTTCATCACCATGCACGGCGAGCCGGTGCAGCTGCCGATGCTGTGGTACGAGCGCGAGAACACGCAGAAGCTGTGGACCTACTACGAGAAGCGCGACCTGGTGGCGAACACCGAGAAGGCCGCGCTCAAGCGCTTCGACCATCCCGAGCTGGCGCCCAGGGTCGCCGAGCTGGCGGCCAAGGTCGCGCGCGAGTTCGTGCCGTTCGACTACGGCCGGATCGAGTTCCGCGTCGACCTCGCCACCGGCGAGCTCAACTTCATCGAGATCAACCTCAACTGCAACCTGTGGTCGGAGAAGGTCATGGCCAAGGCCGCGGCCCAGGCCGGCTTCAGCCACGAACAGCTGCTCGAGACGATCCTCGCCGAAGCGTGGGTCAGGAACGGCTTGATGGCTGCGAGCCCGCGCCACAAGCTGCGGCTCGCGCACGAAGGAACGCCTGCTCGCGCGCGTTACGCGTGAGCTGCGCGGCCGCCTCGAACTGGCTTCTGGCCTCTTCGAGCCGGCCCGCCCGGAACAGGAAATCGCCCCTCGCGGCCGGTAGCGGCGCGTAGCTGCGCAGCGCCGGCTCGCCGGCGATCGCCTCGATCAGCGTCAACCCGGCTTCGGGTCCGAACGCCATCGAGTGCGCCACCGCCCGGTTGAGCTCGACCACCGGCGACGGGGTGACCCTGCCCAACCGGTCGTAGAGCCCGGCGATGCGGTGCCAGTCGGTGTCCTCCGCCCGTGCCGCCCGCGCGTGGCACGCGGCGAGGGCCGCCTGCAGCACGTAGGACCCGTCCGTGCCGCCGAGCGCCTCGGCCCGCGCCAGCGCCTCGAGCCCGCGGCCGATCAGCAGTCGGTCCCAGCGCGCGCGGTTCTGCTCGGTGAGCGGCACGAAGGCCCCGTCGGGACCGGCGCGCGCGGCGAGCCGCGAGGCCTGCAGCTCCATCAGCGCGAGCAGGCCGAGCACTTCGGGCTCCTCGGGCAGCAGTCCGGCGAGAATCCGCCCGAGCCGCTGCGCCTCGGCGCACAGCGCGGGCCGCACGAGGTCGTCCCCGGCGGTCGCCGCATAGCCTTCGTTGAAGATCAGATAGATCACCTCGAGCACCGAGCTCAGCCGCCCTGCTCGCTCGGCGCCACGCGGCACCTCGAACGCGAGCCCGGCCGCGCCGATCGCCTTCTTCGCCCGCACGATCCGCTGCGCGATCGTCGGCTCGCTCGACAGGAACGCGCGCGCGATCTCGCCGGTGGTCAGCCCGCCGATCAGTCGCAGCGTCAGCGCCGCGCGCGCTTCGGGCGCGATCACCGGGTGGCACGCGGTGAAGATCAGGCCGAGCAATTCGTCGCCGAGATCGTCGTCGAGCGCCGCGTCGAGCCCCTCGACGCTGGTGTCGCGTTCGTCGTCGAGCTCGCGCGCGATCTCGGCGTGCTTGCGCTCGAGCATCTTCGCGCGCCGCAGTCCGTCGATCGCGCGTCGCTTGGCCGCGGCCATGAGCCACGCTCCCGGGTTGTTGGGCACGCCCGACCTGGGCCATTCGCCGAGCGCGATCAGCAGCGCGTCCTGCGCCAGCTCCTCGGCCCGGTCGACGTCGCGGACCATGCGGGCGAGCCCCGCGACGAGGCGCGCGCGCTCGATGCGGAACACCGCCTCGACCGCCCGCCTGGCCTCGTCCGCCGCCATGCGTGCCTTGTCCCCGAACGCGGGGAGCGAGGCAAGCGCGGCGGCGGGCCGGACCTATTCGCCCGCGAGCAGCTGCTCGTTGCGGGCGTGGATCGCCGCGCCTTCCTCGGTCATGACTTCGGCGAAGTCGTCCATCGTGATCACCGGCCGCAATTCGAGGTCGCTCGGCCCGGGCATCGGGTTCGGGCAGCGCCTGGCCCATTCGACCGCCTCGTCCATGTCCTTGACCTCCCAGATCCAGAACCCTGCGACGAGCTCGCGGGTCTCGGCGAACGGCCCGTCGGTCACCGTCCGGCTGTCGCCGTCGAACGCGATCCGCTTGCCGAACCGCGACGCCTTGAGCCCGTCGCCGCCGACCATGATCCCGGCGTTGATCAGCTCCTCGTTGTACTTGCCCATCGCCTCGATCAGCTCGGGCGACGGCAGGGCGCTCGCCTCGCTGTCCTCGGTCGCCTTCACGAACACAATCACGCGCATCGTCTGTCTCCTCGCAGGAAGGCCGTGAGTGGCCTTCTACCTGCACGACGAACGGGGTCGCGCGGATTCGACAGGCTGGCTGAATTTTTGCCCGGCGCTACCGATACCGCTTGGCTTGCCCCGCGGCGCGCAGGCGCTAGATAGGCCGCGACGCAGCAGGACTCGCCGATGGCCACCTTCACGCTTCCGAAGAACAGCAAGATCAGCGGCAAGGGCCGCGCGCACACGGCCGCGGGCGCCAAGCGCGTGCAGAAGTTCAGGATCTACCGCTGGGACCCGGAAAGCGGCGAGAACCCGCGCTACGACACGTTCGAGCTCGACCTCGACCAGACCGGGCCGATGGTCCTCGACGCGCTGATCAAGATCAAGAACGAAATCGACCCGACGCTGACCTTCCGCCGCTCGTGCCGCGAGGGCATCTGCGGCTCGTGCTCGATGAACATGAACGGCCGCAACGGCCTCGCCTGCACCACCGCGATGGAAGACCTCTCGGGCGAGATTCGCATCACGCCGCTGCCGCACATGGAAGTGGTCAAGGACCTCGTCCCCGACTTCTCGAACTTCTACGCCCAGTACGCCTCGATCCGCCCGTGGCTGCAGACCGTGACCACCACGCCGAGCGGCAAGGAGCGGCTGCAGAGCCCCGAGCAGCGCGAGAAGCTCGACGGGCTCTACGAGTGCATCCTGTGCGCGTGCTGCTCGACCGCGTGCCCGAGCTACTGGTGGAACTCGGACCAGTTCCTCGGCCCGGCGATCCTGCTGCAGGCCTACCGCTGGCTCGCCGACAGCCGCGACGAGATGACCGGCGAGCGGCTCGACGCGCTCGAGGACCCTTTCCGGCTCTACCGCTGCCACACGATCATGAACTGCGCCAACGTGTGCCCCAAGGGGCTCAATCCGGCGCGGGCGATCGCCGAGATCAAGAAGCTGCAGGTGGAGCGGCAGGTCTGATGGCCGGCATCGGCCAGGGCGAACACCTCGACGGCGGCTGCCTCTGCGGGGCGATCCGCTACCGCCTGTCGGGCCCGACGCTGTTCGTGTCGCAATGCGCCTGCAAGGATTGCCAGAAGGCGACCGGGACCGGCCACACCACGATCGTCGGCATCCACTGCAGCCAGCTCGCGCTCGACGGCACGCCGGCGACCTACACCAACACCGGCGACACCGGCGGCAGCGTGACCCGTCACTTCTGCGGTACCTGCGCCGGTCGCCTCTACACCTCGGGCGACCTTCCCGGCGAGTTCATCATGGTCCAGGCGGGCTCGCTCGACGATCCGGACGCGGTCTCGCCCGAAAGCGTGATCTACATGAAAGACGCCCTGGCCTGGGACCGCTTCGACCCGGACCTGCCCCAGTACGAGGCCATGCGCCCGCGCGACTGATGGGCGGCGTGCTCGCCAGGTACGAAGCGCTCGTCACAGCCGGCGAGTTGCGGCCCGACCCACAGCAACGGGCTGCGGCCGCGGGTCTCGACGTGCTCCAGCGCCAGCTCGAGGCCGAGCCGCCGCGCGGCCTGCTCAAGCTGTTCCGCAAGGCCGAGCCGGTGCGCGGCGCCTATCTGTGGGGCGGGGTCGGCCGCGGCAAGTCGATGCTGATGGACCTGTTCCACGAGACGCTGGCCATTCCCGAGAAGCGCCGGGTCCATTTCCACGCTTTCATGCTAGAGGTCCACGCCCGCCTGCGCGAGGCGCGCCAGGCAGAGGAAGGCGATCCCATTCCCCAGGTCGCCGAGGCGCTGGCGGAAAGCCTGCGCTGCCTCGCGTTCGACGAGATGGTGGTCAACAACTCGGCCGACGCGATGATCATGAGCCGGCTGTTCCGCGCGCTGATCTGCGACGAGGGCGTGACCGTGGTCACCACCTCGAACCGCCCGCCGCGCGACCTGTACAAGGACGGGCTCAACCGCGAGCACTTCCTGCCGTTCATCACGCTGATCGAGAGCGCGCTCGCGGTGCTCGAGCTCAACGGCCCGGTCGACTACCGGCTCGAGCGGCTCGGCGGGATGGCGACCTGGTACGTCCCCAACGGCCCCGACGCGACCGCCGCGCTTCGCGAGGCCTTCTTCCGCCTCACCGACTATCCGGTCGAGGACAGCGCCCACGTGCCGACCGAGACGCTGGCGGTGCCGGGCGGGCGCACCCTCCACGTGCCCAAGAGCCTCAAGGGCGTCGCCGTCTTCTCGTTCAGGCGGCTGTGCGGCGAGCCGCGCGGCGCCGCCGACTATCTCGCCATCGCCCAACGGTTCCACACGGTGATCATCGTCGGCATCTCGGTCATGACTTGCGAGATGCGCAACGAAGCGGCGCGGTTCGTCACCCTGATCG